>NZ_JASDCW010000001.1:0-268454 GCF_030407685.1 Planococcus sp. APC 3906
GGAAAACTAATGAACGATTTAGGCAAAAAAATCAAAGACCTGCGAGAAGAGAAAGCATTGACTCCGGAGCAGTTGGCAGAAAAGATCGGATTTGCTAAAAGTACGATTTGGGCCTATGAGAGCGGCAAAAAACAAATTACTGTAAGCCATTTAACGCGTTTAGCTGATTTCTTCGACGTTTCTGTTGACGGATTATTGGACCGCACCGAAAAAGTCATAGACTTGGACCTGCAAAACGCTTCATCTATAAGTGATTATAATTTAATGCTCGACAATAAGCCGCTCGATCACAACGAGATTGCGGAAGCAGCATCTTACATCCAAGTAAAACGCCGCATGGGAAGTTATGGGGCAGCTAATTAAGCTTTGATGAACCATTATTTTACAAAAGCATTGAAGAAGTCCATTCTCTAATGAGTGGACTTTTTGTTAATATTAGGCATTTTAAGAGAAATAATTATATATCTTAAATAACTAAATATTCGTAAAAATGATATAATTGAACTATATTACTATTCGAATAATCTGTCGTTGTCATTTTTACCAATAATTGAGATGCACATGAAAATTCATGAACTTATTTTTCCGTAAGGCAGGCGATTCCAGATGGATAGATATATATTATACGAAACATACCGTTTGGCTATTTTGATTGATTTAATACAGCCTGCCGAGCTGATTCGGGAAATCGACCTTTATATTACGGCTGCTCCTGTGGAAGAGATTCCACATGTCTTTTACGTTTTGTCGCTTGCAAGCAACCGCAGGGTCATGCTGGAGCTGTTGACGGACCTTGCCAAAGGTGTGGACCAGGAATTGCCAAGCCATATTGTAGCGGGGCTATTGCATGAACGGCGGGATCAATACGATTCCACGGAATTGTATCGCAAGGCTGGTATGCTTGCTTCTTTGTTGAGTGATCCCGAAGAAGATGTCGCGGTGGAGTTCAAAGAGCTCGCCTATCGAAATGAAGCAGCGCAGCAAGCATACGGCAGCCGCTTCAAACGCAAAAAAACAAGAGAACGCATGCTGGCAAAAAATGAACAGGAGCTGCAAGACGGTTTGGCAAAATATGCTGGCTTTGCACAGCATTTCAGTTTTCAGGAATGGGGACATTAATATAGAAGAAACCTTATAAAAGACTGGCAAAAAAGCGGGTGGAAATCCGCTTTTTTGATTTGGAGTTTAATGCCTGTGATGCCGGGAAACCATTAAAGAGACTATAAATTTAATGGAGGCTGATCGAATTGGGTAAAACGATTTTCATTACAGGAGCTGGGAGCGGCTTAGCGAAAGGCGCTGCAATAGGATTAGCGAAAAAAGGGCATCGCGTCATCGCGCCGGTTGAAATAGCGCCTCAAGTGACATCGCTGCGCGAGGCGGCGAAAGTGGAAGGCGTCGAATTGGAAGTTTTTAAAATGGACATTACGAATCCACAGGATCTGGCGCAGATGCTGGATTACGATTTCGATATATTCGTAGCGAATGCAGCAATCAATGAAGGCGGTCCGCTCGGCGAAGTGCCGATGGCGAATTTCCGCAAGCTGTTCGAGGTGAATGTTTTCAGTACGCTTGAAACGGCGCAAATTGCTGCCCAAAAGTTTGTGGAAAAAGGACACGGCAAAATCATCTTCATGTCTTCGATGGCAGGCATCATGGCTACGCCGTATGTTGGACCTTATACTGCCACCAAGCACACGATTGAGGCGATTGCGGAAACGATGCAAAAAGAGCTAAAAGAATTCGGCGTGCAAGTGGCAACGATCAATCCAGGAGCCTTTGCTACCGGCTTTAATGACCGGAGTGCCGAAGCGAAGTGGAAATGGTTTGATGAAAAAATTCACTTTACCCGCAAAGAGGATATGGAAGAGGCTGAAAAAGCGCTCGAAGATCAATACGATCCGGCGGCTATGATTGAAAAAATGGTTGAAATCATTCCGCTCGACAACCATAAATTCCGGACTGCTTTCCCGGAAGAAACGGAACAGCAGATGAAAGAAGAAGAAGCAAAACGGTGGGACATGGAAATTTAAATACGGGAATCCGGGAAACTGTTCCAGAAGCTTAGGCTGATGGAACAGTTTTTTGCTGCAAGGTATTTTCTGCGATTTCGGAAAGAGAAAAAAGCGGCAGGAATGTGATAAGCTGTTAGATACGAGACGAGTTTTGGGAGTGTTTTATTGTGTTGGAAGAAGCGAGAAAATTACTGCAGACGCATTTTGGCTATGAGACATTCCGGACGGGACAGGAGCAGGCGATTTCACAGGTGTTCGAAGGGCAAAACACAATCTGCGTCATGCCTACGGGCGGAGGGAAATCGATGTGTTACCAGATTCCCGCTTTGGTCATGGAAGGCACGACGATTGTCGTGTCACCGCTGATTTCGCTGATGAAAGACCAGGTGGATGCGCTGCTTGCGGCCGGCATTCCTGCGGCTTATATAAACAGTTCACTTGGGTTTGAAGAAGTGCGGGAAACCTTGCACGATGTTCAGCGCGGTGCGATTAAATTATTGTACATTGCGCCGGAACGGCTGGATTCGGAAATGTTCCTCAACGAATTGCAAGGCGTGCAAGTGCCGCTGATTGCGGTCGACGAAGCACATTGCATTTCGCAATGGGGGCATGATTTCCGTCCGAGCTACCGGCTGATCAGCCGCATGGCGGGGCTGTTTCCGAACAATCCGACCGTATTGGCCTTGACAGCAACTGCTACTCCGCAGGTCAGAGAAGACATTTGCCGCATCCTCGATATTGAAGAGGAACATACGGTCATGACCGGATTTGAACGCGCAAACTTGTCGTTTTCGGTAATCCGCGGACAAGACCGCGACCGCTATGTAAAAGAATACGTCCAAAAAAACGAAAAAGAAGCCGGCATCATTTACGCAGCGACACGCAAGACAGTCGATTCCGTTTATGACATGCTGATCAAAAAAGGGGTTAAAGCCGCCAAATACCATGCAGGCATGCCGGATCAGGAGCGCAAAAGCGGCCAGGAGCGTTTTTTGAATGACGAAGTGACGGTCATGGTAGCCACTAATGCATTCGGCATGGGTATCGATAAATCCAATATCCGCTACGTCATCCATTACCAATTGCCGAAAAATATGGAGAGCTATTACCAGGAAGCGGGCCGTGCGGGGCGCGACGGGCTGCCGAGCGAATGCATCGTCCTTTATGCTTCGCAGGATGTCCAAACGCAGCGTTTCCTGATCGACCAGGCTCAGGATCCTAGCCGGATTCCTGGAGAACTGGCCAAATTGCAGGGAATGGTGGATTATTGCCATACCGAAAACTGCCTCCAGCAATTCATCATCTTTTATTTCGGCGACACGGGAGCAGAACCATGCGGCCATTGCAGCAGCTGCAGCGATGAACGCGAAAGCCTCGATGTCACGACGGATGTCCAGATGGTGTTGTCGTGCGTCGTCCGCATGGGGCAGAAATTCGGCAAGATGATGACGGCTCAAGTATTGACCGGTTCGCGCAATAAAAAAGTGCTCGATTTCGGATTTGATAAATTGTCGACGTACGGCATTTTAAAGCATCATAATGCGAAAGAAGTATCGAATTTGATCGAGTTCATGATTTCCCAGGAACTGCTGGCTGTTGAACAAGGTTCTTTCCCGACGATTTACGTACCGGACGGCGGGCGGGATGTCTTGCTCGGCAAGCGCCGGGTTTTGCGCAAAGGCGCCGTAGCGACGAAACAGATCACCCAGAACGATCCAATGTTTGAAGAACTGCGTAAAATCCGCAAAAAATTGGCGGACGACGCGGGCGTACCGCCGTTTGTTATTTTCTCTGATAAAACACTTCGGGATATGTGTTCTAGAAAGCCGAAGTCCGAGGAAGAGTTTCTTGAAGTGAATGGCGTCGGAACAAGTAAATTAGAGAAGTACGGAGAAGCGTTCTTAACCGCCATCCGTGACTTTCCTGAAGCTGAATAAGTGAATTGTCAAGCTGCCGAGAAATTATCGGCAGCTTTTTTTGTTTCATTTAAATAGAGGGAATTTAATTTTTTTATGCATAAAGTTTGGTGTGAAAATGCCTTTAAAACAGGATTTGGATGAAAATGTGTAGATACAAAGCCTTTTAATGAAACCGTTTTCATTATTCTGACGTTAATTTTATTTGATAAAAGCGTATATATATTCAATAAACATGCTATAATATTCTGATATTATGACACTCTACTGAGTTAAAGGAGGCGATTTGATGAGAAAGAAAGAGTATCCAGCCGCACAAGGGCTTTATCATCCAGATCAAGAACATGAAGCATGCGGTATTGGCATGATTGCAAATATCAACGGAGAAAAATCGCATTCGATTGTTCAAAATGCCATTAATATTCTTTGTAACCTCGAACACCGCGGAGGACAATCTTCTGATACTAGCACTGGCGATGGAGCCGGCATCCTGACACAGATTCCCCACCGTTTCTTCTATAAACAATGCGAAAAGGAAGGGATCGCCCTGCCGGCTGAAGGCCGCTATGGCATCGGCATGGTGTTTATGCCACAGGATTACGATTTGCGCATGCAGACGAAAGAGGTTATCAAGCGCATCATCGAAGAAGAAGGGCAGAAATGCCTTGGCTGGCGCCCTGTCCCGGTAAACGATTCGTTTGTCGGAAAAGTAGCCGCTAAGACCAAGCCGGTTATCCGCCAAGTGTTTATCGAGGCGGCGGATGAGCTGGAAGACCGCATGGCGCTTGAACGGAAATTATACGTGATCCGGAAGCGCATCGAAATGGAGATGGGCAGCAGCCCTGATTACAGCGATGTCTATTTCAGCAGTTTGTCAGCGGGCACGATCGTTTATAAAGGAATGCTTATTCCGGAACAGCTCGACTCGTTTTACATTGACCTCAACCATCCCGAATTCAAATCGGCGTTGGCATTAGTTCACTCCCGTTTCAGCACCAATACATTCCCGAGCTGGCAGCGGTCGCATCCGAACCGCTATTCGATCCACAACGGCGAATTCAACACACTTCGCGGCAACGTCAATTGGATGCGCGCGCGGCAAGTATTGTGCAACTCCCCTTATTTCACGGAAAAAGATATAGAGAAAGTTTTGCCTGTCATCGATGAAAGTGGAAGCGACTCATCCATGTTCGACAATTGCTTCGAATTCCTTCATTTATCAGGGCGTTCGCTGGCCCATACGGCCATGATGATGGTTCCGGAGCCTTGGGTTAACGACCCGACAATTAAACAGGAAAAACGAGATTTTTACGAATACCACAGTACGTTGATGGAACCGTGGGATGGGCCGGCTGCATTGGTCTTCACGGACGGCAAGCAGATTGCAGCCTGCCTGGACCGCAATGGCCTGCGCCCAGCGCGCTATTACGTAACGAAAAGCGGCATGATCGTCTTGGGTTCTGAAGTTGGTGCCCTTGATATTTTTGCGGATGACATCGTCTATAAAGAGCGTCTGCGCCCTGGGAAAATGCTATTGATTGATTTGGAAGCGGGTAAAATCATCCCGGATGAAGAAATCAAACTCCAAATAGCGGCTGAGCTGCCGTACCGTTCATGGATTGAAAACAATATGCTGGACCTGGCAGATATTCCTGAACCAACTGCAGCGCCTGACTATGCCGATACGGAAGACTTGCTCGTACAGCAATTGGCATTCGGCTATACGACAGAAGAAGTCCAAAAAATCATCAAACCGCTCGCGACAGACGGCAAAGATCCGGTAGGTTCGATGGGATACGATTCGCCTCTCGCGGTGTTGTCGAAAAAGCCGCAGCTCTTATACAGCTATTTCAAGCAATTATTCGCACAAGTGACGAATCCGCCGATTGACGCGATCCGCGAACACATCATTACAGCGGCACAGACCACGATCGGGGCGGAAGGCAATCTTGTCCAACCCGGTCCGGGAAGCTGCCGCCATATCCGCTTGGAAACCCCGGTCTTGACGAATGGCCAGTTGGAAAAACTGCGCCAGCAGCAACTGCCCGAATTCAAAGCGGTGACGCTGTCGATTTTATTTGAAGCGGCAGGTGGAGCGCAGGCGCTGGAACAGAAACTGGAAGAGCTTTTCATCCAAGCTAACGAAGCGTTTGACGCAGGTGCGACATTATTGATCTTATCTGACCGCGGTGTGGATCAACAACATGCGGCGATACCGGCTTTGCTGGCTGTATCTGGCCTCCACCACCATCTGATCCGCCAAGGCACCCGCACGCGGATGAGCATCCTCCTGGAGTCGGCTGAACCGCGCGAAGTGCACCATTTCGCTGCATTGCTTGGCTACGGAGCTGAAGGGATCAACCCATATTTGGCGTTCAAATCAATCGGAGACCTCGTGGATTCCGGCGATGTCGGCGGTGTTTCTTACGAAGAGGCAGAAGCGGGCTATATCAACGCGGTAACGGACGGCATCATCAAAGTGTTGTCGAAAATGGGGATTTCCACTATCCAAAGTTACCGAGGTGCTCAAATTTTCGAGGCAGTCGGCATCCACATGGATGTCATCGACCGCTACTTTACCCGTACATCATCGCGGCTTGGCGGAATCGGCCTCGATATCATCACGAAAGAAGTGCTGATGCGCCATGCCCAAGCTTATCCGGAGCGTGAAGGCGGGAACCATGCGCTTGAGCCCGGGGACGAATACCAATACCGTGCAAACGGCGAAACGCATCAATACAATCCAGTAACCATTCACACGTTGCAGCAGGCATGCCGGACGAATAATTACAAAACGTTCAAGAAATACAGCGGCTTGCTGACGGCTGAAACATCCAATGTGCAATCTTTACGGGGCTTGCTGGAATTCAAGGAACAAGCTTCTGTTCCGATTGACGAAGTGGAGACAATCGAACAGATCTGTGCACGCTTCAAAACCGGTGCAATGTCATTCGGTTCCATTAGCCAGGAAGCACACGAAGCTTTGGCGATTGCAATGAACCGAATCGGCGGCCGCAGCAACTCCGGAGAAGGCGGCGAACAGACCTCCCGCTTTACGCCGGATGCCAACGGCGACAATCGCCGCAGTTCAATCAAACAAGTGGCATCTGGCCGCTTTGGCGTGACCAGCCATTATTTAGTCAATGCCGATGAAATTCAGATAAAAGTGGCGCAAGGCGCGAAACCTGGAGAAGGCGGCCATCTGCCCGGCAAGAAAGTATATCCGTGGGTAGCGGAAGTCCGCGGTTCAACACCAGGCGTCGAACTGATTTCACCTCCGCCGCACCACGATATCTATTCAATCGAAGATTTGGCGGAATTGATCTTCAACTTGAAAAACGCCAATCCGCAAGCACGCATCAGCGTCAAGCTGGTTTCTGCTGTGGGCGTCGGCACAATCGCTGCCGGCGTTGCGAAAGGGCGTGCAGATGTCGTGCTCATCAGCGGCTATGACGGCGGAACAGGCGCAGCACCGAAGACGAGTTTGAAGCACACCGGCCTGCCATGGGAAATCGGCTTGGCTGAAACGCATCAGACCTTGCTGCTAAATGGCTTGCGCGACCGCATTGTCGTTGAAACCGACGGCAAAATGATGACAGGCCGCGATGTTGTAACGGCAGCCCTTTTGGGAGCGGAAGAATTCGGTTTTTCCACGGCACCGCTAGTTGTCCTTGGCTGCATTATGATGCGCGTTTGCCATATGGACACGTGTCCGGTCGGCATTGCGACGCAGAACCCGGAACTGCGCAAGAAGTATATGGGCGACCCGGAACATGTTGCGAACTTCATGCGCTTTGTCGCGCAGGAAACGCGTGAATTGATGGCGGAACTCGGTTTCCGCACAATCGACGAAATGATTGGCCGCACAGATGTGCTCCAGACGAAAGCGGACATCGACCATTGGAAAGCGAAAGGCTTGGATCTGTCAGCGTTGCTGCATCAGCCGGACCTGCCGGAAAAAGTCGGACGCTACGCCACGGTCAAACAAGACCATGGCCTGGAGCAGACGCTGGATGTCCAGGAATTGCTGCCGCGTTCCAAAGATGCTATTGAAAACGGCACGCGCATCGAATTGACGACTGCCATCCGCAATATCCACCGGGCAACCGGCACGATTATTGGCAGCGCAATCTCTAAACGATACGGTGCGAAAGGGCTGCCGGAAGATACCATCAATTTTAATTTCCGGGGCTCAGCCGGCCAAAGTTTCGGAGCATTCATTCCGAAAGGGATGACCTTGAAATTGATCGGCGACGCCAATGACTTTGTCGGAAAAGGCTTGTCGGGCGGTAAAATAATCGTCTATCCTGCACCTGATTCGACATTCATCCCGGAGAAAAACATCATCATCGGCAACGTGGCGTTTTACGGAGCGTCAGCGGGCGAAGCCTATATCTATGGTGTAGCCGGCGAACGTTTTGCAGTCCGCAACAGCGGCGCGAAGATTGTCGTAGAAGGGGTTGGCGACCACGGCTGTGAATACATGACCGGGGGACGCGTTGCAATCCTTGGCTCTACAGGCAAGAACTTCGCAGCCGGGATGTCGGGCGGCGTCGCATATGTGCTGGACGAAGACGGCACATTCGGTACGCGCTGCAACCCAGAGATGGTCCATATGCAACCCCTTGCTGAACCGGCTGAAATGGAAGAACTCCGCGGAATGATCGAAAACTATGTGCGTTACACAAACAGTGAAAATGGCAAACGGATCTTGGCGTATTGGGATATATTCTCGGCGAAATTCATACGCGTGATTCCGAAAGCTTACTTGAAGATAAATGACCGCATCGATAAGCTTCAACAAAGCGGCATGGCACGAGGGGACGCTGAAATGGCGGCCTTTGAAGAAAGCAAAATGGCTGGAACCGGAAAATAAACGAGGAGGAGGGATTCGATGGGCAAACCAACTGGATTTATGGAATATAACCGGCAGACACTCAAAGAACGCATTCCACAAGAACGCGTCAAGGATTGGTCGGATTACACCGTTCCGCTGTCGGATGAAGAAGTAAGCAAACAAGGCGCGCGCTGTATGGATTGCGGTGTTCCAACCTGCCAAACAGGCATGGAACTGGAAGGCGCTACAACTGGCTGCCCTGTAAACCACCTGATCCCGGAGTGGAACGACCTTGTTTATCGCGGCCAATGGAAAGAGGCCTTGCACCGGGAGCATATTATGAATAATTTTCCGGAATTTACGGGGGCGGCGTGTCCGGCTCCATGTGAAGGGGCTTGTGTCCTTGCCATCAACGAACCGGCAGTCGCGATCCGGACGGTTGAACGTTCGATTATCGAGAAAGGCTTCGCGGAAGGCTGGGTAGTGCCGGAACCGCCAAAAACACGCACCGGCAAAAAGGTCGCGGTCATTGGTTCTGGACCTGCTGGCCTGGCAACTGCTGCCCAACTGAATAAAGCCGGACATTATGTGACGGTATTTGAACGCAGCGATCGTGTCGGAGGGCTTTTGACGTATGGCATTCCCGAAATGAAGCTTCCTTATGATATGGTGATGCGCCGTGTCAAAATCCTGGAGCAGGAAGGCATCACATTCATCACGAACACCGAAGTCGGCAAAGATTATCCGGTTTCCTCCCTGCGTTCCGATTTTGATGCAGTCGTCATGTGCGGCGGTGCGACTGTCCACCGCAATGTCGATGTAGCGGGACGCGATTTGAAAGGGATCCATTACGCAATGGATTTCCTCCACAGCAACACAAAGAGCCTATTGGATTCAAATTTGGCAGATGGCCAGTTTATTTCAGCTGAAGGCAAAAACGTCATCGTCATCGGAGGCGGCGATACAGGCACAGACTGTCTGGCAACAGCTGTCCGCCAGAATTGCCGCAGCCTCGTGCAATTCGATGTCTACGACCAAAAAGGTGCGTTGCGCGATGAAGCCGGCAATCCATGGCCGCAGTATCCAAAAGTTCATCGCGTCGAATACGGCCAAAAAGAAGCGGCTGCCGCTTTTGGGCATGACCCGCGCGCATTTGCGGTCATGACGAAAAAATTTGTCGGCGATGAAAATGGGGCTGTCAAAGAAGTCCATACCGTCAACGTCAAACTGAAAATTGATGAGCAGGGGAACCGGATCCGTGAAGAAATTCCGGGCACTGAAAAAGTCTGGAAAGCGGACTTGGTGCTGCTGGCAATCGGTTTCAGCGGACCGGAACAAGGGCTGATCCAGCAACTAGCTGTAGAAACGACGGCGAAGTCTACCGTCAAAGCGGAATATGGCAAATACACCACCAATGTGGAGGGTGTATTCGCTGCAGGAGATATGCGCCGTGGCCAAAGCTTGATTGTCTGGGCAATCAACGAAGGCCGCGAAGCCGCACGCGAATGCGACCGCTACCTTATGGGCTCGACTGTATTGCCGTAATAACATCAAAAATGGAAAGGCCGGAAGAAATTCCGGCCTTTTTTTGATGCTAAACACCTTTGTGTCAATAATAATCCTTTTATTGTAAAGGATTGACAAATTATATTGTACTATGACAATGGTTCTTATATACTAAGATAGAGGACTGTCGACATTAAAATATTTCAAATACTGGAATCTCAGGGGGAGTTTTCACTATTTGAAGACCAAAAACACAGGATGCCTCAACTAACCGACCCGACTGGAGGAAAGAGAATGTTCAAGAAAAATGTAATTGCTGCAATTCTTACAGTAATGCTTACAGTAATGCTTGGCACATCGGCATTTGCTGCAGGAGATACGTCAGTAACACCGGAGATTGCGCAAGGATTGTCTGATATCGAGCTGGTAAATAACCAAATCTACGCTGAAATCGCCGAAGCACAAGGGGAAGCGGATGAGTTGTATGCTCAGTATCTGGCTGATTACGCAAATGCTTACGACGCAGAGACTAAAGCCGCGTTATGGGCTAAATACGATGAAGAAGTATCGGCTTTGATCCATGAGCTCGATATGAAGACTAGAGAAATGACACGCGTTGGCGTGGAAAATGCTAATGCTGCAGGAATTACAGTAGCCATCGAGTGGATCCCGGTTCAGTTTCCTGATCGAGTTGCAATGATTGATCCAATCCATGTAGTAGGCTGGTAAATTTCATTGGAAAAAGAGAATAGATAAAGTATTATGAGAGTATAGAAGTATCTACGCTCTCATAATTTTTTTCAGAAGGAAGTGTATTTGTGAAAGGATTGGACATATTAAGGGGCAAGTATCTGGAAAATGTTAATAATGACTCCACTTCATTAAGTTTGTTGGGACGCGGAAGCGGTATTGAAATGATGAAACAGACCATTTCAAAAGATAAACTTTTTATACTTTTTCCAACTGAAGAGGCGGATGCTCAAGAATATTTCTACATACTTGATGGTAAGATTGAGGCGGAAATCGATGGGATTAAAACAGAGGTCGGAGCACATGATTTCATTTCAGCTAAAAATCTTGAAGTCCCAGTCCATTTTTCAACCCTTACCGATGTTACGCTATTGTCTGTATCTACTGCGCCGATTTTCCATTACCTAAGTGACGTTATAAAAGCATTAAAGGAAGTAGGCGAAGCTGTAGAAAGAAAAGATCGATATACATTCAATCACAGTGCCCGCGTAGCTGACTATGCAGTTAAAACGGCTGCCAAGATGAAGTTAGGAAAAGATCGAACAGAGAGTTTGTATCTGGCATCTATCTTTCATGACATCGGCAAAATAAATATTCCGGAAGAAGTATTAAAAAAACCGGATAAATTGACCAATGAAGAATTTGATATCGTCAAAAAACATCCTGGCGACGGTGCTGACATGCTCCGGAAAACGGCTTATGCGGATCTTGCGGATATTGTCGAGCAGCATCATGAGCGGATCAATGGCCGCGGCTATCCTTTTGGCTTGAAGGGCAACGAAATATTGACGGAAGCGAAGATCATTGGTGTCTGTGATACGTTTGATGCGATGACGGAAGACCGAGCTTACCGAAAAGCTTTTAGCGCAGAATATGCAATGGCTGAAATCAGGGAATTGGCTGGCGTTCAATACGATCCTGAAGTGGTCGAGGCGTTTTGGCAGGTGCTGAAAGAAGAAGGCAAAATTCAATAATGTTCCTCTCTTTTAGACACCTCTTTTACTGGCAGGTGTCTTTGTTTTTTTCATTTAAAGGTTTGAAAAGATTCGAAATAGTCAATACTAAATAACACAGGATTTTAAAATTAAAAGGAGTGGTAATCGATGGCTAGAAAATCAAGCGGGACATTCGGTAAATTAGTGTTATTAGGAGTTGGTGCTTTAATCGGTGCCGCAATGACACAGAAAAAAGAAGGGCAAACGGGCACTTCTTCAACACAAGCTGGAAATCTGAAAGAATCTGTCGTTAAAGGGCTTGACCGTCTTAACGAGCAATCAGGCGGCATGGTCGATAAAGTGAAGCCAAGCGTCAACAAAGCGGTTGAAGCTGTGAAAGGCGCTATTGAAAGCCAGCAGCAGATGATGAATAAAGAAAAAGATGCATTGGACAAAGCCAATGAGACCTTGAAAAAGGATGTAGGCAATTCAACTAGCACAACAGGTACGGGTACTGCAGGAGCAAGTTCAACAGGCACAACGAGTACAGGAACAACTGGCTCAAGTTCAACAGGCACAACAAGCACAGGTTTCACTGGTACCGGTTCAACTGGCTCAGGCATGACAAGCTCTGACAAATCGGGCAGCGGCACGTCGGGCACTGCGGGCGGTTCATCTTCTACAACAGGCGGATCTGCAACTTCAGGAACCACTCCGAGCGGCGGCGCATTTGGCGGCGGCACGGCTTACAGCGAATCACTGAAAAAGAATAAAGATGACGATAAGTCAAAAAATAACTAATTTTTCAGTTAAATGTATATTCTCTCTGAAAAATAAGATAAAATGAATACAGGAAAAGCTATAGCTCGCAAAAAAGAGCCATAGCTTTTTTTGTATATATTGGATGCAGCAAAATGATTTAAGGAGGGTATGTATGTTCGAATCGTATAATGTAAAGCCATATTTTGATGAAATGTTTACAGCGCAAGGAACGGCGAAACCTCATTACCGAAAGTTCTATGAAAAACTTCAGCAGTTTTCCGAAGAAGAGCTGAAGGAAAAGCATGAAACAGCCCAGCTGTCTTTTCTCAGGCAAGGGATTACATTCACGGTCTATAACAATAACGTCGGAACAGAGCGGACAATGCCTTTCGATTTTGTGCCGATCATCATCTCCCCGGATGAATGGGATACGATTGAAAAAGGCATGATTCAACGTACAGAAGCCTTAAACCGCTTTTTAGATGATGTCTATCATAACCAGAAAATCCTCGAAGACGGAATAATCCCCAGAAGACTGGTAGAAGAAAATCCCTATTATTATGCAAAACAAGTGCAAGGAATCAATGTGCCCTTGAAAAACCATATATTTTTAGCTGGCATTGATTTGATTCGCGACGAACACGGAAAATATCATGTGCTTGAAGACAACCTGCGAAACCCCTCTGGAATGTCTTATGTTTACCAAAACCGATACGTTATGCGGCAAGTGTATCCGGAATTCTTCAATAATCATTCCGTGCATGCGCTGGAGCATCAAATGTCATACCTGCATGAAGCGATTCTTGATCATGCTCCTAAAACGACGAACGACAAGCCGTTTGCTGTCCTTTTAACCCCCGGAATGTACAATTCCGCTTATTACGACCACGTTTTTTTGGCCCAGCAAATGGGCATTGACCTGGTTGAAGGCAGGGACCTCATTGTCAAAGACCACATTGTCTACATGAAATCGATCCGCGGGCTCAAGCGTGTAGACATCGTTTACCGCCGCATCGATGATGATTTTCTGGACCCGGAAGCTTTCCGCGAAGACTCGGCACTGGGCGTGCCAGGCTTGTTGGACGCTTACCGCCACGGGAACGTCGCTATTTTGAATGGAATTGGCAATGGCGTTGCGGATGACAAGGCGATTTATGCGTATGTTCCGGAAATGATCCGCTATTACTTGAACGAAGAACCGATCATCGATAACGTGAAAACTTATTTGCTTGATAATCCGGAAGAACGGGAATGGGTACTAGAGCATCTGGAGGAACTGGTCGTGAAAAACGTCGGGGCTTCCGGAGGCTACGATATGCTTGTCGGACCCCATGCATCGAAAGAGCTGATCGAAGAATTCCGGGCGAAAATCATCGAGACCCCCCATCAATACATCGCCCAGCCGACAATCAAATTATCCCGCGCTCCCGCTTACCAAGGCGAGGATTTTTACCCGTGCCATGTCGATTTGCGCGTCTTCGTCATGAGAGGGAAAAATACGCGCGTCCTTCCTGGAGGATTATCGAGGGTGGCGCTTAAGCGCGGATCTCTCATAGTCAACTCTTCGCAGGGCGGCGGCGGAAAAGATACCTGGGTCTACCGGGAGAAGGATGACAGGGGGGAACACAATGCTAAGCCGAGTAGCTAATTCTTTGTACTGGATGTCCCGCAATGCCGAGCGGGCGGAAAATAATGCGCGGATTTTGGATGTCCAGCTTTTGCAGATGATCGAAGCTTCCGATGAAGAATTGGTCAGGGACAGTGACTGGAAACTGATTTATGAAATATGCGCTTCGAGTGAAGAACTCAGCCGTATTAAGTCCCAGGAACATTATGAAGAAGACCAGCTGGTTCAATATCTTTCGTTTGATGAGGGCAATATGAATTCCGTTGCAAATTGTGTCCGGACCGCCCGCGAAAATGCCCGCGTCAGCCGCGACCATATCACGGATGATTATTGGCAGACCTGGAACCGCTGTTATTTGGCTTTGCAGGATGTAGAAGCGGGCCAATGCACGGCCAAAGATGTCGGCAAGTTTTTGGAACGCGTCAAATTCACTTCGCTGACGTCGCAAGGGATTATTGAAGCGGCCATGTCCCGCGGAGTCGGCTATCAAATCATCAAAATCGCCAAGTGGCTCGAGCGTGCTGAAAAAACCGCCCGGATTTTGAATGTCGTCTGTGAGCGGACTTACGAACAACAGTTGAAAGCCCAAACGGAAGATTATTATTACTGGCTTTCTGCGCTGCGCATGACCAACGCGTATGACGCGTATTTAAAAGCGAATCCACCAAAAATGGATCCGCGCCAAATACTTGATTTCCTTATTTCCAATCAAAGCTTTCCGCGTTCGATCCGCTATTGCCTGGATCATGTACGGGCAGCAGTGGAAGAGTTGGAAGACAGCAAGATTTCCCATTATTCGTGGGAGCTCTATGCAAAACTCGACGAAGTGCGGACTGAGTTCAACGAGCTGAATTTGGATGAATTATCAACAGATGGAATGATGGAGTTTCTGAATCATTTCCAGGACGGCTGCAATGAAATCAGCCAATTGTTCTCAAAAACCTATTATTTAATCGATCCTTCTTCAGAACAGTCTGGACAAAGCCAGTCACAGAATGCAACAAATCAGATGGGCACGAAGGGAATAACTACTATGAAGTATAAAATCGAGCACACCAATATTTTTAAATACGAAACGATTGTCGACCAAAGCATGAACTCCATCCGCCTGAAGCCGAAATCCGATGAATGCCAGCGCCTGCATTCTTATCGTGCGGATATTACGCCAGCCTCATTGACAAAAGAGCATATCGATATTTGGGGCAATAATGTGGAAACCTTTTTCATTGCAGAGCATCACCAAAATCTTGAAGTGAAAGCGACGTCGACTGTCAGCATCCAGAAAAGCCCGTTTATCCACCGCATCGATTATTCACCGGAAATGAACGCCATCTTCCATTCGAATTTATTTGCGGAACAATATTTGGCATACCTGAGCAATACGGCATATACGTATCTGACGCCGGAACACATTAGCCAAGTGGATGAAGCACTCGGCGAAATGTCGAATCCGGTCCAGTATTCGATCGATGTAATGAATTACCTGCACGACCGTTTTACGTATGACGGCGAGTCAACGGACGTATCAACACGGGCGGAAGAGTCGTTCGATTTGATGAAAGGCGTCTGCCAGGACATCACGCACGTCATGCTTGGGATATTGCGCGCCAAAAACATCCCGGCGCGCTATGTCAGCGGCTATTTATACGTCGGCGAGAACTCAGCGTTGATCGGCGATGCGGCGAGCCATGCATGGGTTGAAGTGATGGTCCCGGGCATCGGCTGGGTCGGCTTGGACCCGACGAACAATGTAGAAGCGCTCGAGCACCATATCCTTGTCGGGGTAGGGCGCGATTACAATGATGTCAGCCCGGTGCAAGGCGTCTACAGAGGCGGCAGCCAGTCGCTTGACGTCAAAGTATCGGTCAGCCTGCTCGACCAATAAGCAGCAAATCAGCCAGCGGAGCAATTCCGCTGGTTTTTTAATTGCCAATCGGCAAGATAAAACTTAATAATCGCTTAACGTGTGAAAGAGCGATATCCGTGCGATAATAAAACAACGTGTATATTTTTGAACGGAGAAGGAGCAATAATTATGACTGAAAAACAATTTACTGATTTTACGATTAGCGAACCGATCTTGAAAGCATTGGACGGGCTTGGCTATAAAAAACCGACAGAGGTGCAAGAAAAGGTCATCCCGGTCGCTTTGGCCAAAACGGATTTAACTGTGAAATCACAGACAGGGAGCGGGAAAACCGCTTCTTTCGGAATTCCGATCTGCGAATTGCTCGATTGGGAAGAAAATAAGCCGCAGGCGCTGATTTTGACGCCGACGCGCGAATTGGCAGACCAGGTAAAAGAGGACATTACGAATATCGGGCGCTTTAAGCGCATCAAGGCAGCAGCGGTATACGGCAAACAGCCTTTCGCTTACCAACAGGCTGAATTGAAGCAGAAATGCCACGTCGTTGTTGGGACGCCTGGACGGGTGCTGGATCATATTGAGCGCGGCACGATCGACTTGAGCAAAGTTGCTTATCTGGTGCTTGATGAAGCGGATGAAATGCTGAACATGGGCTTTATTGAACAAGTGGAGACGATCATCACTAAGCTTCCGGAACAGCGCACAACAATGCTGTTCTCGGCCACCTTGCCTGAAAACGTCGAGAAGCTTCAGCGCAAATACATGACCGACCCTGAACACATTGAAATCGAATCGACGGACACCATCACGGACCGCATCGCCCATTCGTTGATCCGTGTGGAGGAAAAGAGAAAGTTTGCTGTGCTGCGCGATTTGACGATTGTTGAAAATCCGGACAGCTGCATCATTTTCTGCCGTACGAAAGACAATGTCGACTTTGTTATGGAACAGCTTGAAAAGCATCATTACACGTGCGAGAAATTGCATGGCGGCATGCTGCAGGAAGACCGTTTTGCAGTGATGAGCGAATTCAAGCGCGGCGAGTTCCGTTACCTGGTGGCTACGGACGTTGCTGCTCGCGGCATTGATATCGACAGCATCACGCATGTCATCAATTATGATATTCCGTTAGAAAAAGAAAGCTATGTGCATCGTGCCGGCCGGACGGGGCGTGCAGGCAAGACGGGGAAAGCCATTACGTTCGTAACACCGCATGAAGGAAAATTCCTCGCGGAAATCGAAGCGTATATCGGCTTTGAAATCGAAGAGCGCATGGCGCCTTCAGCCAGCGAGGTCCACGCAGCAGAGCCTGCCTTTACGGAGAAGCTCGAAACACAGCCGAAGCTGAAAAAGAACAAGAATGAGCAAGTGAACAAAGACATCATGAAATTGTATTTCAATGGCGGCAAGAAAAAGAAATTGCGCGCATTTGATTTTGTCGGCACGCTGACAAGCATCCCTGGCGTCACGGCTGAAGACATCGGCATCATCAAAATCCAGGATACGGTAACGTACATCGATATCCTTAACGGCAAAGGGCCGATGGTATTGAAAGCAATGAAAGATAAGACGATCAAAGGCAAGACCTTGAAAGTCCATAAAGCGAATAAATAACAGCAGACTGTTCTTTGTGAACGTTTCAGAGTTGTCGGCAATTTGCCGGCAACTCTTTTATTTTGTAATAAATACTTGCTGTTCCGGGTAAAAAGCTTCTCTCTGCAACTTAATAATTACAAATGTCATGAAAAATAGTCGAATTGTAATGGTATAGGCGTCTAACTGTTACAGAACTGTAATGTTTACGTGTTATTTTGTTTGTACTGCAAAAACAAACAAAGGAGCGAACAAATTGAAAAAACTACTAATTGTCTTAAGCTTTGCACTAGTTTTATTTCTTGGCACGTCTCTAGAAAGTTCAGCAGCTTCAAATACATACACGGTTAAAAGTGGGGACACTTTATATAAGATTTCTAAAACGCATAAAGTATCAGTCAGCAACCTGAAAACATGGAACAAACTTAAATCAAATACCATCCACCCAAAACAGAAATTAAAAGTGAAAGGCACGGCAGTGAAAACAGCTGCTAAAGCGAAAGCAAAAACGCCTTCACGTTCAACTTCATCGAATGTAGTTAAAGAATTTACAGTTTCCGCTTCAGCTTATACAGCATCTTGCGCTGGATGTTCCGGCATTACGAAAACGGGTATTAACTTGAAGAAAAACCCAGGTTTGAAAGTAATCGCGGTTGATCCGAGAGTCATCAAACTAGGAACGAAAGTTTATGTTGACGGCTACGGCTACGCAGTTGCAGGCGACACAGGCGGCGCAATCAAAGGCAATAAAATCGACGTCTTCATCCCAACTAAGAGCGCGGCTCTGAAATGGGGACGCAAAAACGTCAAAATTAAAATCTTGAAATAAGCTCATTGAAATACCCGATGCCTGAGGCATCGGGTATTTTTTTATTTAGTAAAGAAGTTGAAAGATACGCTATCAACAAAATATCTTTATTAATAGAGCGCGATTAGACCTCTCCAAAAAAGATAAAAAATCTGAAAAATGATAAAATGGAAATATCTTATAAACGTGCGGATTAAACATATCGCTAGTCATTTGGATGTTAAAAATATATAATGTTTGTATAATAAATGTCTAACTATTATAGGGAGTTAGTCTAAAATGGGGGTTAAGCCATGAAAGAGCGGATGATAGTAATAGGCGCAGGCCCAGGCGGCTTGGCGGCGGCGATGCTGCTGGCGAGCAAAGGCTATAAAGTGGATGTCTACGAGAAACAAGACAGAGTAGGAGGGCGCAATGCAGAATTGCATCTCGGCGATTTCAAATTTGATACAGGGCCGACATTCTTAAGCATGATTCACATTGTGGAAGAGCTATTTGAAGCATCCGGACGCCAATTGAAGGATTATATGGAAGCAATCGAACTGGATCCGATGTACGAATTGCGTTTTGAAGACCAAAACCTGATCATGACACGCAATTACGAACAGATGAGAAAACAGATTGACGAGAATTTCAAAGGCGATGGTGAAGGCTATGTCCGCTTCATGAAAGACAACGCGAAAAAATTGGAGGCGCTGACGCCGCTGCTGCAATCGCGCATGGACAAGCTGATCCACATGATGCAGCCCAATGTCATCAAAGCGCTGCCTCAACTGGAAGTCAACAAAACCTTATATGATGTTTTGTCCCGCTATTTTAAAGACGAGCGGTTGAAGATGGCTTTTGCGTTTCAGTCAAAATACCTTGGCATGTCCCCGTGGGAATGCCCAGGTGCGTTTTCCATCCTTTCTTATATGGAGCATGCATACGGCATCTTCCATCCAATTGGCGGCGTCAACCAGCTTTCACAGGCGATGGCCAAGGTGGTTGAAGAGTTGGGCGGCGCCATCCATTTAGGTCAAGGCGTTAAAAAATTAGTCATTGAAAATCGTGCTGTAAAAGGCGTTGAGCTGGAAGATGGCTCTGTCGAATTGGCAGATGAAGTCGTCATCAACGGTGATTTTGCGCATGTCATGACCCATCTTGTAGAACCGGGCATTTTGAAGAAATACAGTCCGCAAAAATTGGAGAAGAAAAAGTATTCTTGTTCAACGTTCATGATGTACCTGGGGCTTGATAAAAAATATGACCTTTCCCACCATACCATCATCTTTTCGAAGGACTATAAAAAGAATGTCGAGGAAATCACCAATACGCGCATGCTTTCGGCAGATCCCTCGATTTACGTCCAGAATGCCAGCGTAACCGATCCGACGTTGGCGCCTGAAGGCAAGTCGACGCTTTATATCCTGGCGCCGGTGCCGAATAATTTCAGCGATATCGGATGGGAGCAGGAAAAAGGGGCTTTCCGTGAACTTGTTCTGGATATCATTGAAGAAAAATCGGAATTTAAAGGGATCCGCGACCATATCGTAGAAGAGCAGCTATTGACGCCGTTCGACTGGGAGCATGATTATTCTGTTTACAAAGGCGCAACATTCAACTTGGGCCATCAATTGTCGCAGATGATGATTTTCCGTCCCCATAATAAATTCGAAGAACTGGATCATTGCTGGCTGGTTGGCGGCGGAACGCATCCCGGAAGCGGGTTGCCGACGATCTTGGAATCTGCCCGCATTACAGCGAATGGCATTTTCGAGCAATACGGCAAAGCGCCTGTTCCGACTTCGCCTTTGCCGGTATTGGAGGGCTTTTCATGAAAATTGCCATTATCGGAGGCGGCGTCGGCGGTTTGATGGGAGCGCTTTTCTTAACGCGCCAAGGCTTCGATGTCACCATCTTTGAAAAAGAGCAAAAATTGGGCGGCCGTTTAACGTTCGTTGAACGAGACGGCTTCCGGATCGACGAAGGGCCGACGATTGTGCTGTTGCCGGAAATGTTCCGCAAGTTGCTGGGGGAAGCCGGAATCAGCGATGACGATTATGAATTGCTGCTCTGCGACCCATTGTATACAATCCGTTATCCGGACGGCAAAGTGTACACCAAATATCCGGATATCGAACGCCAAGCCGCAGAAGTGGAGCGGGTGTTTCCAGGGGAACAGGAAGGCTTCCTGAAATTCATGGCAGAAGGCAGAGAACGCTTTGAAATTGGAAGCTCTGCCTTTTTGGAACATTCCTTTGTCAAAAAAAGCGATTTCTGGACACCTGGGAATGTGAAAAAGCTGCTGAAGCTGAAGCCGCAGCAATCCGTGAAAAAGCTGATGTCCAATTATTTTAAAGACGAAAGGCTTCAATTGGCTTATACATTGCAGGCGCTGTATATCGGGGGAGACCCTTTCAATGCGCCTGCCATGTATTCTTTGGTGCCTTTCAGTGAGCATGAACATGGTGTGCATTATTTGAAAGGCGGCTACGGCAGCTTGATCCCGCTTCTTGAAAAGGAACTTCGGAAGCGCCCCAATGCTGAGATACATACCGGCTGCCTAGTAGAAAACATTGTCGTTGATGACGATGTTGTCAAAGGAATTGAAACAAAAGAAGGATTTCAGGCTTTTGACGGCGTAATTTATAATGGAGACTTTCCTTCAATTACATCTGTCCTGCCCGGCCAGAAAGAGAAGGAATTTATTCCTTCTTCCGGTTGCGTATTGTTATACTTCGGGCTCGACAAGGTCTATGAAGATGTTAATGTCCATCAGTTTTTCATTGGCAGCAGTTATGAAAACCATATGAAAAATGTCTTTAACGATAAGAAACTTCCTGAAGACCCTGCGTTCTATACATTCCACCCTTCCAAAGTGGATCGTTCACTTGCTCCGGAAGGGAAAGGCGTCCTTTACATGTTGGTGCCTGTTCCTGCCGGCTCAACGGTCGATTGGGCTTCGGAAACGGAATGGATCGATCAAATTATAGAACGCGCGGAGCAATTATCTTTTCCAGGGTTAAAGGCGGCGACGGAGTGGATGGAAGTCAGGACGCCGACAGATGCCGAAGCGTTCGGCTTGTTCAAAGGCGGCAGTTTCGGCATTGGGCCGACGCTGTTCCAATCAGGGGTTTTCCGTCCGCAGGTCAAGCCGTATAAAACCCAAGGCTTGTTCGCAGTGGGAGCGTCCGTGCATCCAGGCGGTGGAATCCCGATTGTCATGCAAGGAGCGAAACTCATGGCCGAGCAAGTCCAAAGTGAGTTCACCAGTGAAGGGAGCGGTCCACGATGGAAGTAAGACAAGCTTACGATTATTGTGAAAAAGTCATTGCTGCCAATTCCAAGAGTTTTTACAAAACCTTTTCTTTATTGCCAAAGGAAAAACGGAAAGCGGTTTGGGCAGTTTATGCATTTTGCCGCCTCGCTGACGATATTGTCGATGAAGGGGATAACCCCGTTGAAGAACTTGCAAAGTTCGAGCAGGAGTTCCAGCAATTCTTGAAAGGCCAGCACAATCCGGAAAATCCGATGTGGGTTGCACTGGCGGATGTGTTCCAAACCTTCGATATGGATGCAGACGCATTTTCCTGCCTGCTGAGAGGCCAGGCAATGGATTTGTCTTTCAGCCGCTACGAAACAGTTGAAGACCTGCTGGACTATTGCTACCACGTGGCGAGCAGCGTCGGGCTGATGCTGCTTCCGATTCTTGCACCAGGAAAAACGGCTGTGCTGAAAGAAGGCGCGGTCTCCCTGGGCTACGCGATGCAGCTCACGAATATTTTGCGGGATGTAGGAGAAGATTTGAAAATTGGCCGAATTTATTTGCCGAATGAAGTTCTGCATAAATACAGCCTTGCCGATGCGGATCTGCATAATGGGCAAGTCAGCGGAGAGTTTGTCGAGGTCTGGGAAGACCTTGCCAAACAAGCTGAACAATATTATGAGCATGCTTTTGAAACCATCCATGAATACCCGTTATCCTCGCGCATTGCTGTAAAAGGGGCGGGCCTTGTGTATCGGGAGATTTTGTCGGCAATCCGCGACAAGCGCTATAATGTATTCAAAGAAAAACATTTCGTATCAGATGAATCGAAACAGGCCATCCTGGCTTGCTTATAAAAAAGGCTTCAGCGCAGATTCGCGCTGAAGCCTTTTTATTTATGCTGTTTGATAATGCGTTTTGCCAAGTTTTGTCCGCCCATTGTGACAATCGGAGAACCGCCGCCTGGATGCGTGCTGCCGCTGATGAAGTATAAATTGGCAATGTCCGGGCTGGCATTGGCAGGACGCAGGAATGCATCCGCTTTGCGGTGGGAAGATGGGCCATAAAGTGCGCCGCGCCACGAGCCGAACGTCTCCTTGATGAAAGAAGAGGTAAAAACCTTCTCCACAGCGAGGCGGCTGCGGATTTCTACGCCGTAGCTTTCCAGAAAATCGTAGATGCGTTCTTTGTATTGCTCAGGATCGATTTGCAGCTGTCCGTCCTTTGTCAGGGCAGGTGCGTTGACTAATATGAATAAATTGCTGCCATCCGGAGATACGGACGGGTCGGTGAAGGAGGAATTGCTGATATAGACGGTCGGTTCGTCGCTATAGCGCTGCTGGGCGAACAGGTCGGCAAATTCTTGCCGGTAATCCCCGGAGAAAAATACGTTATGGTGTTTGAGTTCCGGTGCATAACCCTTCAATCCTGCAGTTATGACAAATGCAGAAATGGATGGTTCAAAACGTGCCGCTTTACTGTCAGAAAACGAAGGACGCAGTTTTCCCTCCACCAATTCAGGATAAGCGCTTAAAAGATCACCGTTTAAAATGACCAGATCGGCCTCGGCTTTCTCGCCGCCTGCCAGCTCCACGCCACATACCTGCCCTTTGTCCACCAAAATCCGTGTTACAGCAGTCCCTGTTTGCAGCACCGCTCCATTTTTTCTGGCAACAGTTGCGAAAGCCTCTGCAATGCGGACATTTCCGCCTTTGGTGTAATACACGCCTTCGACCAATTCAAGATAGGCAATCATTGCAAACGTCGCTGGCGCTTTATACGGAGAAGACCCGATATACGTGGCATAGCGGCCTAATGCCTGCAGCAAATTCGGGTTTGAAAAATAACGCTTGAAAAAATGGTCCAAGGTTTCTATCGGCCTCGCCTGCAATAAAGCGGTTCCGAGTGAAGGGGAAAGGTAATCGCGCCAGGATTGGAACGTGGCTGGAAAGAAATAGCGTTCTGATAATTGGTAAAGACGGTCGATTTCTTTTAGGAATTTCGGATAATTGGCTGCATCGGCTGAGGAAGAGCGGGCAATTTCAGCAGCCATCTTTTCCGGATCAGAAGAAAACTCGATTGTGGAACCGTCTGAAAAATGATTGCGAGTATGCGATTGGAGTGGCAATAGTTCGAAAAAATCTTCTGCCCGCTCACCTGTCTGTTCGATGATTCCGTTGAAAACATGCGGCATCGTGATGGTATTCGGCCCGAAATCGAACGTATAGCTGCCCAATGAAACCGGCATTAATTTACCTCCGAGATGAGCGTTTTGCTCATATAAATGCACCTGGAATCCGGCATGCGCCAACGTAACAGCTGACGCAAGACCGCCAAGGCCGCCGCCGATAATAATCACTTTTTTCATGAATACTGCCTGCCTTTCCAGGAATACGGTTTTTTGCGCCATGCTTTCCACATGGAATGGAGCAGCACAGCAATCATTGCAGCTGCCTGCGCCGGCATCAGAAATGCCAAATACCAATGCTGGCGGGTTCTGAGCATGACGTAAAGCTGCTGCAATACGGTTAATGCGTAAGGGATAGCATACAATGGATTGGCTGTCAGCATGCCATACATAAGCAGAAACAGCGGAGCTACGTAAAACGCGCTATAAAATAGGCTTAAGACAGCTGCCATCAAAGGCGAACGGCCGATGCCTGCATAACTGTTTTTCAAGAAGCCTTCCCATACGTCATGGTTTGTGTCATACATCCGGCAGCGCACCGACCGGGTGATATTGGCGAGTAGCATCTTCATGCCCGAAGCCTTCATCAAGCGCGCAATGTGGACGTCTTCCACGAGAGAATCCGACACGGCAGCATGGCCGCCGATCTTGTCGTATGCTCGGCGTTCGAACATCATCCACATGCCGTTTGCCGCTGTGGTTGAGGGGATATTCGTTCGATTGGCCACGGCCAGCGGAAGATGGAAGAAGACAACAAAATGCTGCATCGGAACCAATAGCTTGCTCAAGAAAGGGGGCACATCGAACGCAGGAAAACCGGACAATAATTTCGCGTTTTTTTGCTGCATCAACGACAACGCTTGTCCGAACGCCTCCGGAACAAAGCGGATATCGGCATCAATGAACAGCAGGTATTCTCCTTGGGCATGCTGCTGCAATTGGTGGCAGGCATGGACTTTTCCAACCCAGCCTGCTGGCAGTTCCCGTCCCTGTAAAAGCGTGAAACGGCTGTCGCCAGCTGTCAGGCGGGAAAGAATCTCGCCGGTACGGTCTGTCGATTGATCGTTTAAAATGATGAATTCCATACTCGGATAATCCGCGGCTTTCAGGCAAGCCACCAAAGTTTCGGCGTTATGTTCTTCATTGCGCATCGGAATCAGCACTGAAATGAGCGGAGCTGAAGACAAGTTCGCCTTGGTTGGCAGCAAAGGAAGGAAAAAGCTGTTAAAGATCGTCCACAGCAAAAAAAATACAAGTGCACCGATGAACAAGAACATGCTATTTCCTCCTTTTTAATAAGTCTACGAATGCGGCCGTATCTTCCGCCACTGCAAAATGCTTTAACTCATCGAGCTGCTGGGTGGAAAGCTGTTCGATTTCAACAGTCTGATTTTTTCGGCTGGTGCTGGAAAGATCAGTTAAACGGAACGCAGCTCCCTGCAACATCCACACTTCCGGCTTTTGGGCATGGCGGAACGAATAATAGAAACTGAGCGGGACTACCGGAATGTCCGGACAGCGTTCCATCAAATAGGTGATGCCGGCACTAAAGCCGAGCGGCCGCTTTTCTTGATGGAATTCATCGCCTTGCGGAAATAGCACAACTGTTTTTCCGCTATTCAGCAGCTTTTCTGCGTATTGCAGCGAAGCGAGTATATCTTTCGGTTTTGCACGATTAATGGAAAATGCGCCGAGAAAACGGAAAAAGCTGTATTGAACCAATCCTTTTTCGTCCATCATCATGTGGATGTCATGCTTCCATACAGTACGGTTCAGGAAAAAGAATAAGAGCCCATCCCACCAGGAGCTGTGGTTGGCGATGAAGATTACAGGATTTGACGGCGGCTTTAGTATGCCGCGGCCGAGAAGACCCGAAAAAGATCGACGAAGCAGCGGATTCAAATACAATTCAAATCCCTTATCGAATAAATAAATTTTTTTCGCGGGAATCATACGCGTCTCCTTCTCCATGCCAATGCTGTGAATCCGGCTGCAAGGGTGGTGGTCAGCAATGCCGCAAGCCACAAACCGCCCAATGCGCCAAGCAGCACGAACATAGCGGTAATCAATATGTATAAGAGAGCCATCCGTTTTTCAAGAATGGAAGAGCGGGTTTGGATGCCCTGCCGTTTCATCAGCCAGTCAATGAGCAAATGGAGGACGAAAGCGACGGTAAACCAACCAGTGAAATTGGTCCACGGGATGCCGTAATAAATGCCGGTATCTTGCCAAATCCAATATTCCTTCAGCAGAAAAGCGACAGGGTCGATGATCAAATCGATGATGACAGCACCTATCGCACCGACAACAGCGTATAAAAGCCCCCCGGAAGGTATTATCCAGCTTGCAAGGACGTGGGTAGTCGCCATGACCATCAGCCAGGCGAAGCCGATAGCAATCGGCACCCCAAATAGATTGGGCGCGAAGCTTTTTGTATAGTCGTACGAGCCAAAAAGGAAATCTGTACCTGCGCCAGCCCCTTCAACGATAAACGTAAACAGGAAAATGAAAATGCCCAACGAAATGCCGGCTGTTTTTCCGAACAGATGATAAAAATAAAGGAAGCCGAGTGTTCCGGCAAGCATCAGGAAAAATGCATTTGCCCATTCCAGCCACCAAGGCAATAAATCAAAACTCAATAAAACAATTCCGATGCTGTACCACACGATAAACAGCCAGAAAATCCGATCTTGCCATTTCACATTCAACCACTCCGATACTAATATTATACAATTATTATACAATACTTATGTTTTATTTCATGTCCTGGCGTTTTCCGCTCATTGCTTTCTTTTCCTAATTCGGGTCCTCTAAGAGAAATCCTTTAAAATCAATAGACTTGAAAAATTTAAGTTTACAATTTAGCCTGGCGTGGGATTTTCTCCAGAAAATAGTCGGCTGAAGTATTTCCTGCATAAAAAAAACCCATTTTTAAAATGGATTTCATAAAACCGCTTCTAAAAAGCTGTATTTCCAGTTCGCTCCATACGGCGCCTGCTTAAAAAATACATAATTAATGCATAAAAAACGCCATAAATTGAGTAAAATACGTAATTTTAGAATAAATATAAATGAAAGTCTTCCGCTAATATTCAGTAAAGTATTGCAGGGTTCCCTGCAAGGTAGTATACTTTTTATAGGTATTTGAGTAAGTTCTTGTGTTGGAGGCGGTAGGCGTGCAGGAAATACTGCGTAAAGTTTCGGGGGCATATAAAGATTTCAGCTCTGGCCAAAAAAAAGTGGGGGATTTATTTGTGCAAGAACCCATTTTCCTGGCATTTTCATCTGCTCTTGAAGTAGGGCGACGGGTGAACGTCAGCGAGTCAACGGTGATTCGCTGGACGCAGAAGCTTGGCTACAAAGGATATGCTGAATTTCAGCAGGTGATTCAGCGGAAATTAGCGGAAGAAAGGCTGGTGCAGGCAGAGCAGGAAATGCTTGAACCTGAAGCGGATCAATCTTTTTTGGAGAATTTGCTGGATGCGGATATTTTAAGCATCGTCAAACTCAAACAATCCATTGATGAAGAAAAGCTGCTTCAAGTAGTCGATATGATCAGTTCCGCAAAACACATTTACGTCACCAGCAATTTTTTCGATTTCGGGCTGGCGCATTGGTTTTCGGGCTGGCTGGACATGACGCTGGGCCACACGGAAATGATTGTTTCTTCCGAAGGGCGATATTACAGCCAGCTGGCGAAGATCGAAGAAGGCGACATTGTGATTGCATTTGCATTTCCTCGGTATACGCGGGCACTGATTGATACGCTAAGTACAGCGAAAAAGCGGAGTGCACAAGTGATTGTGCTGACAGATTCCAGTGATTCGCCTGCAGGGGAATATGCGAATATCCTACTGCCAGTCGCATTGAATTCCAATTTGAACATCGATTCCTACACGGCTGTCCACGCTTTGCTGACTTCCATCATGCGCTTCGTTTACGTAAAGGAGCATGCCAAGGTAAAAGGGAATTTGATAAAGGTCGAAGCAGTATACAAAGAGAAAGACATATTTTTATAAAAAGAACGCTCAACCTACTGGCAAGTCCCGAAACGCCCAGGCGCTTTGGTCAATCATAATAAACGAAAAGGGGAGAACAATATGAAAAAGAAATTATCATTTTTAGGTGTAATTCTATCAGCAGGGATGCTTATGGCAGCTTGTGGAGGTTCAGAAGACTCAGCCGGTTCGGGAGGATCAAGCACTGAAGGCGGAGGAAACGAGCTGGGCTTGCTGGAAGAGGGCAAGTTCACAACTGCAGCCAGCGGACTTTATAAACCGTTCAACTATGAAGAAGGCGGAAAACAAACAGGTTTTGATATTGAAATTGGTGCAGCTTTGGCAGAAGAGATGGGATTGGAACACAATCCGGTAACAAATCCGTTCGAAACCATCATCCAAGGCCTAATCGGCAAAAAGTATGATGCAGTACTAGGTTCGATGGCCATTACAGACGAACGCGCGAAAACAGTAGCGTTCTCAGATCCGTACTATTTGTCAGGCGGGAAAATCTGGGTTGCTGAAGACAACACGGAAATCAAGGAACCAGCAGACTTGGAAGGCAAGAAAATCGGGATTGTAGCACAAACGACTTACGAGCCGGCTGCAAAAGAGTTTACTGATGATATCCAGTACTACAATAGTGACGTTGTCGCTTTGCAGGAATTGGTGCCAGGACGTGTTGACGCGGTCATCACTTCTGACGTTGTCGGATTTGAAGCACAGAAAGCCGGTCTTGAAATCAAGGACATTGGCGAAAACCTGTGGATCGAAGAAGCGGCGATTGCCGTGCGTCCGGAAGACGAAGCTCTTTTAGAAGAAATCAATAGAGCGTTGGCTGCTATTGTTGAAGACGGCACTTACGCGGAAATTTCGGACAAATGGTTCGGTACTAACCTCCTCGAAGTGGATACAGAAGGAATCGAAATTCTGCGCTAAACGGAGAGGAGAATTGCCATGGAGAGCATTCGAACAATATTTGATATCTTTATAACCACTTATCCGGGATTTTTGGATGCCGTCATCATCACGCTCCAATTGACAGCCATTTCAGTTGTTCTCGGAACAATTTTGGGTATAGCCTTTGCATTGATGAAAATATCGAAATCCAAAATTTTGCAAGGCATCGCAAATATATATATTACAGTTATCCGAGGGACGCCTTTACTGGTGCAGATCATGTTCCTGTATTTCGGGATTACGCAAATCGTAGTTTTGGATAATTTCTGGGCAGGAGCGCTGGCTCTTGGAGTCCATAACGGTGCATACATCGCTGAGATTTTCCGTGGAGCGATCCAAGGGATTGACCGCGGACAGACAGAAGCGAGCCGGGCACTCGGCATGACGAACAATCAGTTGATGCGGAGAATTGTTTTCCCGCAGGCGCTGCGCCGTTCTATTCCGCCGCTTGGCAATCAGTTTATCATCACTTTGAAGGATTCTTCCCTGGTCTGGATGATCGGGGTAGCAGAGCTCTTCTCGGTGGCAAACCGGGCAGCAGCAAGTTCTTTCAAACAGTTTGAAACATTCATCGTTGTAGGTTTCTATTATTTAGTCCTGGTCATGATTTTCACATACATCGTCAGATGGTATGAAAACAGGCTGGATGTCGACAAAGTGTGAGGGGGTTAAGATCATGATTATTGGCGAAAACATCCATAAATCTTTTGGTGATTTGGAAGTGCTGAAAGGCATTGATCTGCATGTAAAGCCCCAGGAAGTGGTAGTTCTTGTGGGGGTCAGCGGATCAGGTAAAAGTACGCTTCTGCGCTGCTTCAACTTTTTAGAAGAAATGAACAGCGGGATGATTACGATTGACGGGCACACCATCGATCCAAAAAAAGATAAATTGCCGGACATCCGGGCAGAAGTCGGAATGGTTTTCCAGCATTTCAATCTGTTTCCGCATAAGACGGTTTTGGAAAATGTGATTGAAGCACCCATTATCGTAAAGAAAATGGATAAGGCAAAAGCGAAGCAATTAGGCTTAGCGCTGCTTGAGAAAGTAGGCCTCGGCGACAAGGCGGATGTTTATCCGAGCAAGTTGTCCGGCGGCCAAAAACAGCGGGTAGCGATTGCACGTGCACTTGCGATGGAACCGAAAGTGCTGCTGTTTGATGAACCGACATCAGCACTTGACCCTGAACTGGTCGGCGAAGTTCTTCAAGTAATGAAGCAACTTGCTGAAGAAGGCATGACGATGGTTGTGGTCACGCATGAAATGAAGTTTGCCAAAGAAGTAGCAGATCGTGTCATCATGCTCGACAAAGGCGTCATTATCGAATCTGCAGATCCGAAAACGTTCTTTGAGAACCCTCAGAATGAACGGACAAAACAGTTTATCCAATTGGTTGAATAAGAAAGAACGCAAACCCGAATTCCTTTAGCAGAGGAATTCGGGTTTTTGTGTCGAACTAATTGGTGTAAAAGGAGGGTACCGGCATGGAATTGATAGATACACCTTATTATCTGAACGAGACACATAAGCATATCGAAAAAGTGCTGAGTTTTAATGACACCAATGTGGTGAATATGCAGCTGCAGATCGGTCAGACCGTTGCGGAGCATGAAGTGGATGCGGACGTTCTCATCATTGTGAAAAGAGGGAAAGTGATTTTTACGGTAGAAGGCAGGGAAGTCGAAGTATCGCAGCATAATCTGCTTCATATGGCTCCAGGGGAAAGGCATAGCTTGCGGGCGGAAGAAGTCAGCGATTTCATGGTGCTTCAAATTAAGCGTTGAGAAAAGCGGGGGCGCCAGTGTGAATTCACACTGGCGCTCCCGCTTTTCATGTTGTCCAGCTGCAGTGCCCAGCCCCTCGAGTCGCTTCAGCCTGACCAGCAATGGCAAAGAGCGCCATTACCGGCCAGGCTTCCAGCGCTTGTCGGGGCTAAACGGGCACTTCCGCTTTTCTTGTCACCAATCGATTTCGTCGGGATAATCAGCTTTAAAGTAAATTTCATGTATGCCTTTTTTTGCGGGATTTGCCGCTGCCAGCACCTGCTGGCGGAATGCGGTGTAATCGTTGTCTTGCACAGCAATTTTCATCGCGACAGAAGACAGCGCACTTTCACGCTGCTGTTTTGGCATATCGATATATTTCAGATTAAGGAAATCGATGTATTGGATAGCATAGTCGCCGACAGAAGGAGCCTGGCTGAATGTCTTCATGATGATCTGGTATTCCTCTTCCGGCACTTGTCCGTGAAGGCAATCCAGCACAAGCGACTGGAAATGGGTGATGACATGTACTTCAGGCTCCCAGTCGGGGAATGCGGATTCTTCGCGGTGCAGGCGGACAAAGTCTTTTAGTGCAACCGCTGCGTATAAAATTTCAGGCCACAGCACTTCTGTGGAGAAATAAATATTTTTGTCAGGGGATATAAAGCTCTTTTGTTTTTTTGCATGTTCCGTCAAACCATTATAAACAGTTTCCACATTGCGTTCACCAAGCGCGGCTTGGCGGATTGCATGGGAAATGCCAAGAATACGGGTCCGGGAACCGTTATAATTATGGTATTTCTTTTCATCGCCGATTACATGGTAGATCGCTTTGTTCAATTCCTCAAGGTCGAAATAATCGCCGCTGATCTTAACGCCTGCGTGGTTAGGGGTGTTCTGTAATGTCAGCATGTATCTGTCTCCTATCGTTTCGGTTTGTAATCGAGTTCGTGGAACAGTTCATTGCGTTCTTCATCCGTCAGATTCCGCCATTCGCCTGTGGCTAAGCCGCCCAGATGAATGTTCATGATGCGCACCCGCTTCAAATCGCGGACTTCATAGCCGAGCGCTTGGCACATGCGGCGGATCTGGCGGTTCAGTCCTTGCCGAATCGTCAGGCGGAATGTGAATTTCGAAATCTTCTCGGCTTTGGCCGGCAATGTTTTTGTATCGAGGATTTCAACGCCTTCCGACATCTTCTTCAAGAAGGATTCGGTCACCGGCATATCCACTTTGACGATGTACTCTTTTTCGTGCTCATTCTCTGCGCGCAGAATCTCGTTGACGATGTCGCCGTCGTTCGTCAGCAGGATCAAACCTTCAGAATCTTTGTCGAGCCTTCCGACATGGAAGATGCGGGAAGGATGGTTGACGAAATCCACGATATTGCCTTCTATGTGGCGCTCGGTCGTGCTCGTGATGCCTACGGGTTTGTTGAGGGCGATGTAGACGTATTCTTCTTGCGGCTGTTCAATGACTTTGCCGTCTACCTGGACTTCGTCGTGCGGCCCGACTTTGCTGCCAAGCTCCGCCGGCTGGCCGTTGATGGTGACGCGGCCGGCTTCGATGAATTTATCGGCGCCGCGGCGCGAGGTGATGCCCGTTTCACTTAAAAACTTATTGATTCGCATACATAAAATCCCTTCATTGCTTATTTCTTTTTATGTAAATAGTATACCCTTCACGCCGAATAAACAAAACGATGTGAAATGCTGCCTATAATTTATCCATAAGACTTGCAATTATCTAATTTTTTTGACAATATAGAAGGGAAGCTGTTTCTTGTTGAGCAGCATTCTTTTTTAAGAAGAATGTAAGCGTATACAAGTCAGGGCATAAAAGAGAAAAGGGAGGAAACAGAATGGTAATGGAATATGCGATGCCGAACACACAAGGTGCAAAACACTCTTTCAAGGAAAGGTACGAAAACTATATAAATGGAGAGTGGCGCGCACCAGTAAAAGGCCAATATTTTGATAATGTTTCTCCAGTAAACGGCAAAAAATTCACAGAAGTAGCGCGTTCGACAGCTGAAGACGTGGAAGCTGCACTTGACGCTGCTCATGCAGCTAAAGAAGCGTGGGGCAAAACGTCAACTACTGTCCGCTCGAATATGTTATTGAAAATTGCAGACCGCATGGAAGAAAACCTGGAATTATTGGCAGTCTCGGAAACATGGGATAACGGAAAAGCTGTCCGTGAAACCTTGAATGCCGACATTCCTTTAGCGATTGACCATTTCCGCTATTTCGCCGGCGTTATCCGTGCGCAAGAAGGTTCGATCAGCCAAATAGACGAAGATACAGTAGCTTATCATTTCCATGAGCCGCTGGGCGTCGTGGGCCAGATCATTCCTTGGAATTTCCCGTTGCTGATGGCAGTCTGGAAACTTGCTCCAGCACTTGCAGCTGGAAACTGCGTCGTCTTGAAACCTGCTGAACAGACTCCTGCAAGCATTCTTGTCTGGGCTGAATTGGTAGGCGATCTGATTCCGCCAGGCGTCTTGAACATTGTCAACGGCTTTGGATTAGAAGCAGGCAAACCGCTTGCATCAAGCCCGCGAGTTGCAAAAGTGGCATTTACGGGTGAAACGACAACGGGCCGCATGATCATGCAATATGCATCACAAAACCTGATTCCGGTAACATTGGAGCTTGGAGGGAAATCACCGAATATCTTCTTCAAAGACATCATGGATGAAGACGATGCATTCCTGGACAAAGCAATTGAAGGTTTTGTCATGTTCGCTTTGAACCAAGGCGAAGTATGTACATGTCCTTCACGCGTTCTGATCCATGAAGATATTTATGATGAATTCATGGAGCGCGCTTTGAAACGCGTGGCTGCAATCAAAATCGGCAATCCGCTTGACCCAGAAACAATGATGGGCGCACAAGCTTCACAGGAACAAATGGAAAAAATCATGTCTTACCTGGATATCGGTAAGCAAGAAGGCGCTGAAGTATTGATTGGCGGAGACCGCAATGTGCTTGAAGGCGATTTGGCAGAAGGCTATTACATCAAGCCGACTGTCTTTAAAGGACATAACAAGATGCGCGTGTTCCAAGAAGAGATTTTCGGGCCGGTTGTTTCGGTTACGACATTCAAAACAAAAGAAGAAGCGCTTGAAATCGCTAACGATACGTTATACGGATTGGGAGCGGGCATCTGGACGCGCGACACGAATACGGCTTACCGTTTCGGACGCGGCATCCAAGCTGGGCGTGTTTGGACAAACTGCTACCACCAATACCCTGCACATGCAGCATTCGGCGGCTACAAAATGTCCGGCGTCGGCCGTGAAAACCACAAAATGATGCTTGACCATTACCAGCAGACGAAAAATATGCTTGTCAGCTATAGCGATGACAAACAAGGGTTCTTTTGATCAAGAAAGAAGGGATTAAGATGGTCCAACGTGTAATTGCAACAGAAGCGGCGCTTGAGCTGATTGAATTGCTGAAAAAGAAACACGGGCCGGTTATGTTCCACCAGTCGGGAGGCTGCTGTGACGGCAGCGCACCGATGTGTTATCCGGAAGGCGATTTGTTTTTGGGCGACCAGGACGTGCTGCTCGGCGAAATCGGCGGCAGTAAATTCTATATGCATAAAAGCCAATTCGACTACTGGAGCCATACGCAGCTGATCATTGATGTTGTGAATGGCCGCGGGGGCATGTTTTCATTGGAAGGCGTGGAAGGCAAACGCTTCTTAACGAGATCCCGGCCTTTTACAGCGGAAGAAACCAAAGAACTGCAGCAGCAGGCATAAAGAAAACCGGGTGCCTCGGCATCCGGTTTTTGTGTGCGAAAAAACCGCTGAAAACCTTATGGAATAGGGGTTGAAGCTGGAAAAAAGGGCGGAAAAATGGTATGATTGGGAGACGAAAGGTGGTCATGAAATTGACGAAATTAGTTAACCGTGTTTCCCATGAACAAGCCAACCATGCAATTTCCTATGCTTCCCATTCTCTAGTGACTGAAGGTTTTGATGTAACACACGAGGATGAGAAGTTTGTGAGGTCGGTGTTGACAGGCGAACGGACGGAAGCTCAATTCCACCGGGCCATCAAATCGAAATTCAATGTCTAAATACCAGCATAGCTCCATGTATTGCTACCCGGAGTCGGAAGTGCTGGTCAACCTTTTCAATTTGATGGATGAAGAAAAGCTGAAAGAGCTGGAAAAAGTATATACGCTGTTCCGGCTATCGGAATTGCGCATCAAACAACCAGCGGATCCTGTTGATATGGAAGCCTTTATCGACATCCATCGTTACATTCTGCAGGATGTCTATCCGTTTGCCGGCGAATTGCGAAAAGAAATGATTTCGAAAGGGTCTTCGTCTTTCGCGCATCCGAAATTCATCGATGCGGAATTGCGCAGGATCTTTGCGGAACTCAAACAGGATAACTACTTGAAAAACTTGCCGCGCAGCGAGTTTGTTCCGCGCCTTGCCCATTATTTAGCAGAACTGAATGCCCTGCACCCTTTCCGTGAAGGCAATGGACGGACTGTTCGGGAATTTGCTCGCCAGCTAGCCCTGAATGCCGGTTACCGGCTGGATTGGGAGAATATAGCCGAACCTGCTGAAATCATCAATGCGTTCGTGGATTCGTTCAATTCCAGTAATGTCCGCCTCGAAAATCTATTAGATGAAATCGTTTATACATAAAAGCCCGTCCTTGTATGAGGCTGTCTCGCCATTTTTAAATGGAGGGGCAACCCTCTCCAATGGACGGGCTTTTATGCTGGTTCTTCTTCTTTTGGCGCAGGATTGGCCTTCAGCCATTCGATGCCGAATTCGACAAGCGGGTGCATGGCAACGATCCGGACTTCAGCTTGGCCGAGTTGGCCGGTTTCAATCGGACCTGGATACGATTTGGCGATTTCTGGGAATCGTTCAGAATCCATATCGACACAGTCGAATGGCTGCCAGATCCGCTCGCCGTCTTTCATGATGGCTGCGCCTTGTGGTGATGTGGTTCGGTCTTCTTGGACAAACTCTGCGTAATGCAAAGCGGTGCACGAATCAAACCCGGTGCCAAGGAGTACGATTTTCACATCGGCTTCCATCATTTTACCGAGCGGCGAACCGGGTCCGAAAGAATTTTCAATCGGCTGCTCGCTCATCCAATGGGCGGCATTTTTTCCCCAAGCGATAAAGGAGTGGGCTGGATGTGGACTGCGGATGGTATCCGGATGGCGATGCAGGCATTCTGCGATTTTGCCCATGCCGCGCATTGGCGTCAGGTGGGGATCGTATGCTGGCAGTTCATCACGCAATGGCTGATGCCAATTTTCCGGGATGGGCGGGGCCATCCAATAAGAAGGGTCTGAGTTGTCCGCAGACTGCGCGGGCATCACTAAGGTGCCATTTGTGGTAATTGTCTCCATTAAGGCCTCAACGACCGCCTGTGGGCCTCCTGCGATCCAGCCCATTGACTTCAGCGATGAATGGACGATCAGTGCGTCGCCAGCTTTTATTCCAATTTCCCGCAATTGGTCTTTCAATGTGTGTTTGGATTGAAATTCAGGTGTGTTCAAGATTCTCAATAATTCTGTCATTGCTACTCCCCCTTATTTGTAATATATCATAGAAGGGAAGCGTAGTTAAAAACAGCAAGCAAAAGGAAGGGATGTTGAAAATGGACGCAAGGCCGATGAAAGAATCACGTACCATTCAGACGAAATTGGTATTGCCGCCGGATACGAATCACATGGATTCGATTTTCGGAGGCAAGGTGCTTGCCTATATTGATGAGATTGCTGGAATTTCCGCTATGAAACATTCCCGCAAACAAGTGGTGACGGCGTCGATTGACTCGGTTGACTTTCTGTCTTCTGCACACGTCGGGGATGTACTGGAGCTTGAAGCGAATGTAACATCTACTGGCAGAACGTCAATGGAAGTTTACGTGCGTGTGAAATCACATAATTTGCAGACTGGGGAAGAGCGGCTGACAACCGAATCGTTTTTAACGATGGTTGCAATGGGAGATGACGGCAAACCCGCGCAGGTCCCGGCAGTGATAGCCGAGTCGCCAGGGGAAAAGTTATTTTTTGAAAGTGCACCTGCCCGCCGGGAGCACCGTAAATTGCGTGTAAAAACGCCAAGGTCATAAAAAAGGTTCCGGGACTGCCCGGAACCTTTTTCTGTGGAAAACAATGAGCCGCAAAAACTTATCAACATGTTGATAAGTCGCAAGGGGTAAGAAAAAAGCCGTTTTTATCCCCATAGCACACAGAAAAGCCTGGATTAATGTGCATAAAACGAATAAAAGCCAGCAAAATTCTACAAAAAAACGCAGCCTAAGCCGCGCTTTTTTGCTGTTTAGTTTTTCGCTAAAAGTTCTTCGAAATAAGAACCGAACTCTTTTGAGCGTTTTAAGATCGTGCTTGATGAAACACCGAATTTTTCGCTGAGGTCTTTAGGCGCAAGCATTGGCCCTTTGATCAACTCATGGTCCTGCAGGAATCTCCAATAGCCGGCAACAAGTGCTTCTGGCTTTTGGACAGTCGGCTGTTGGCTCACAAGGTAGCTGTTCAGGATGCTCGTCACATTATCGACTGTTTCGGCATCGAAGTCAGCCCCTTCTACGTGCTTATTAAGCTCGTCCATGACCGATTGGTGTTCAGGGGAGAGCTCAACGCTCTCGTCCACTGAGCCCGTCGAGTATTTGACGATCATCTCAACGACCGCTAAATAATTATCGCGCAGATAAGCTGGGCCGTCCGTAGCGTTGTCAGAAGCCATTTGCGCTTTCAACTTCTCAAAGAACGGAGTGAATTCGCCGACAACCGTCAAATAGCCATTCAAGAACAATGCGCCTTCTTCGCCGATGCGTGCATCCGGCAACAAGATAGCCAATAATCCCTGATTGTCTTGCATATCTGTCGGAGGCTGGTCAGTCATTTTAAAGACTTCGCCTGTAAAAGCATCTTTAAATTGTGCAGACGTTTCGTTTCCGGCAACAAATTGGCCCAGGAACACTTTTACATCTTTCCAGTTTTCAAGAACTTCCTTCGTCGTCGGGCGTTGAGCCGCTTCGATCTGTTTTGTTAAAAAGTCTGCCCAAAGTTCAGGCTTTTGCATGAACAGGAAATTTTCGATGACAAAAGCTTGTGCATCGTTTTCCGCCATTGACTGCATCAAACGAGGCTGCCATTGCTGCTGAAGTTCACGGAACGCCGGAAGCTGTTCCTGATTCGGGTTGTCCGAGAAAAATTGCTGGCGTACTTTGAACAATTCGTCGTTTACCAAGTCATTGATGGAAACCGTTTGCTGTTTCCCGTGACATTTTTTATACTTCTTTCCGCTGCCGCAAGGGCATGGGTCATTTCTTCCTACCATTCTTATCACCTACAAGTTTTTCTTGAGTGTAACATAAAAAGCGGCGCGGCTCAAAAGTCGGACGATTCTGACGCCGCCAAGCCCCCTAAAAGGCTAAATAAAACACATTAAGCGAATAATTTGATGTCCAGCGACTCAAGCACGTAATTAGGCACGAAAAAGCGCACCGTCACGAGCGGATCGACGACTTGGCTGATTTGGGCCTGGCCGGCGGCGCTCATCAACATCGTCATGTCGCTGACGCTCAAATCCGTATGAGGAAGCAACAGGTCGATCATTTCCTCCACCGCAATTTTGACTGCCTCATCAAGTGTCATGGCGGATACAAGAAGAGCGAGGCCGTCGTCGTTTTGGAGAATCGGGTATTTTGAATGCAAACCTTTGATGACGTCAAATGTAACAGTAGCGCGTCCCGGCACTTCAATGCCGGAGACACTGACTTCGCCGTCACCCATGGCAGCATGGAAATCTCCCAATGCGAACAGTGCGCCTTCAGCAAAGACCGGGAAGTAGAGCGTTGCGCCTTTTGTGATCAATTTCGTATCCATATTGCCGCCATGCGCTCCGGGAGTGCCGCAGGAAATCGGCGGACCGTCCGGTGCCACACCGATTACGCCGATCATCGGATTCAAAGGGATGTGCAGCTGGTCATTGAAGACCGCTTTGCCATCTTTTATCGGAATGATTTTCGATTCCATTTTTTCAAAGCGATGGCCCATGACCCCTAAATCGGGACCGGTCACCATTACGCCCTGGCTGCCGATTTCAAGCTCATCGATGGTCACTTTCAGCAAATCGCCGATGGCTGCGCCTTCTATGAAAATCGGTCCGGTGGCGGGATTGATTTCATTCCAATCGATGGCTGCGACTTCCTGTTCGGCCGATTGCAGCTGGTTTTGGAAACAATCGTAGGTTTCGATGGCCACCGTATCGCCTGGCTGTACTTTCATGACCGGTTCGTTCAAATGGGAAAAGCTGTAGATGACATGATTTGTCGACAAAGTTTTCATGCATTAGTCCTCCTATTTTTAATATTTACACAATTGTAGCAATCCGGATAATGAATAGCAAAACGAATGTGCAAGCGCTTTTGGCTGTAGTAAAATAGATGTACTATGCAGAACGGAGGAGAAGCGATGGCTGAAGGCGCAGTTCGAGAACTTATTGCCTGGATGAAAATCCTTTTGTTCACCGCCTTGATCGTGCTCTTGGCTCGCCAATTTCTTTTCGAGCCTGTAGAAGTGCATGGCACATCGATGATGCCTACTTTCCAAGAAGCCGATAAAGTCCTGATCGTGAAACTCAGCGATATCGAGAACTTCGACATCATTGTTTTTAAAACACCTGGGGACAGGAATTTCATCAAGCGTGTAATCGGTATTCCGGGAGATAGAATCAGCATGTCCGATGATCGGCTGATCCTGAACGGCACACCTGTAGAAGAAGTTTACCTGGACGAAAACCGCAATCTAGCCCGCGAGCAGGGGCTGGAAAAACTGACAGAGGATTTCGGGGAATTCACGGTGCCTGGCGGGGCATATTTCGTGCTGGGCGACAATCGGCTGAACAGTGTGGATTCAAGGGAAATCGGATTCGTGCTCGACCACGCAATCATTGGAGAGGTGAAGTTGCGCCTCGAGCCTTTTAAGAATCTGGGTGCGATTGAATGAAATAAAATGATTGATAATAGAATTTCTTTTTTCAAGAAGCTTGGTATGATGCCAGGCTTTTTCTTTTGGTCCCAATGCTGATTAATTAAATGATAAAACTGACGCCGTTGTTAAAGTATCGTCACAATTATTGGAAAATTGACAAAACGGCGAACTTTTTGCATGGAATATCGTCTAATAAGTACATATTTCCTATTGATAGAGGTTTCTTTTTATCCATAAACAGTGTAGGATAGAATAAAAGTCTGAAAAGTCAATTAATAAATGTTGAATTTTGGTTTTGGAAATAAAGATACCAATATATGGATTTTATTAGAGGTTATATGTCTCTAATTCAATAAAGATTTGAGTATTTCTGCTCTCTCATATTTTAAAAATATTCTTCTTAAGTCACGAGTCTGTTAAATGCTGTTCATCCAATTTTTAACAAATGTAATGTTGCTGGAAGTGTTGGCATGAAGGCAGTTCGCTGCGGAAGGCATGAAAGAAATCAATGAATTGGAGTGAAGACAATGCGGCTGATTCCCTTGAAGTCCAAAGTTGTTGAATTTATCGGAGCGGCAGCCCTATTAAGCTTCATATGCTTGCCGGGGGCGGAAAGTGCAGCAGCAGAAGGCGAATCCAAAAATGCGCTGGCATTGGCGGAAAGCGCTGAAATCGAAGGAAGAAACGTTCAATTGTCGAAAGAGCTGTTGAATTTCTCGGGCAGCTACAAAGAGCAATATGACCGTTTCTATCTGCTGCTCGACCGGAGCGGACCGACTGTCTTTCCCGCTGCATCGCGCTACCTCGTCAGTTCGATTGCCTTCGCCCCAGGGCGCAATGAGCAAGAAATGAACTTCTCGTGGTATTCTCCGGACACCCGCAACCCTGGGGCTGTCGAGTATGCCAAAGCGGGAAGCCGTTTCGCTGCCGGCACTGAAGCGGCAGCTGTCCAAAAGAGTATGGCCCATTTGGATATCGCTTCCACCGGATACGCATCCAACGAAGCGATTATATCCGGTCTTGAGCCTTCTACTGAATATATCTACCGGGTGGGCGACGGCTACGGCAACTGGAGCGAGACATACAGCTTCCATACTCGGGAAACCGATTCCTATAATTTCCTGTTGATGGGTGATCCGCAAATCGGAGCTTCCGGAAATTTGAAAGCGGATATAGCAGGCTGGAACGAAACTTTGGAAAAGGCTTTGGACAAGTATCCGATGACGAGTTTTATTCAATCCGCTGGAGATCAAGTTGAGAGCCGCAATTCTGAAGAAGAATACGAAGCATATTTTGCACCTGATGCGCTGAAGCGCTTGCCGACAGCCACAACGATCGGCAACCACGATAATACGATTTTCTACGAATACCATTTTAATGTGCCGAATCAGAATGCAGAGCTGGGAAATTACGATAGTTCGGGCGGCAATTATTATTTCACTTATGGAGATGCGTTATTCGTCAATCTGAATTCGAACCAAACAAACGGTGAAGAACATGTCCGGTTCATGGAAGAAACGATAGAAGCAACTTCAGGCCAGGACTTTAAATGGAAATTCCTCGTTTTCCACCATTCGATTTACAGTGCTGCCGTGCATTCAACGAGCGACCATGTCCTTGGCTTGCGAGAGCAGCTCGTACCGGCAATTGACCGGCTTGAATTCGACGCTGTATTGATGGGCCATGACCATTCGTATGTCAGGTCGCATCAAATGAAAGGATTTAAGCCGCTGAAAAATCATATGATTGAAGATGGGGCGGTCATCAATCCTGAAGGGACGATTTACCTGACCGGCAACTCGGCAAGCGGCAGCAAGTTCTACCTGATGAATGAAGATCCCGAGCCTTATTCAGCCGTCAGAGAACAGCTCGAAGTGCCGACATTCATGAATGTTGCAGTGACGCCGACGAGCCTGGAATTCACCACGTACCGGACGGATACGATGGAACTGGTTGATACGTATAAAATCGTCAAAGACAGTTCCATTGAAGTCGACGTTCCGGGGCTGAGCGATGCGGTTCTGACGGCGACAGGGAGGATTTTGCCGACCGAACCGACCGATTTCTACCCGGAAGTTGTTCTAGACGTTGCCGGCACCAATACGGAAGGCGGGCAATATGACCTTTTTGGAGAAAATATCACTTACCGTACAGACCCGGAAGGCGCCGTTTCGATTTCCCCGACAGGGAATGTCAGCATAACGGAAAACGCCGAGCCTGGAGAAGTCGAAATATGGGCAGAAGTAGCGGCTGATGGCCAAAACCTGACAACCGAAACGGTCCTGCTGTCAATTGTTGAGCATGCTGAAACGGGCTTAGTGGAAGCGGAATCCGACTGGACTTATTTGGACGATGGCAGCGATCCTGGATCCGACTGGATGCAGCCTGACTTTGATGATAACGGCTGGGAATCAGGTCCTTCGCCGCTTGGTTATCCGGAAGGCGATGAACGCGAGCCCTTCGGTGAAATCCAGACCGTCATTGATTACGGAGAAGATGAATTTGATAAATACGCAACTTCCTATTTCCGGACATCGTTTGATATCGATGATGCAGAAGCAATCGGCAATTACGGCATCATTGACCTGGAAGCGGATGACGCAGCAATCATCTATCTGAATGGAGAAGAAATCGGACGCTATAATATGGCGGACGGGGAAGTTGGCTATGACGACCATTTGAACGATCTTGACAGGGAAAATATCCCGCCGGAGAATAAATCAACGCGTATCACACTGGATGAAGCTGCATTGGCTAACCTTAGGGATGGTGAAAACATCATCGCGGCGGAAGTGCGGCAGGACAACCCGCAAAGTTCTGATGTTTATTGGGATATGAAATTCTCCGTAAACTTGGAAACAGACTGAATACAAAAAGGAGAGCCGCGCAGGCTCTCCTTTTTTGTATTCTTATTGTCAGCTAAACAATTCTAATTTCTCGATGCGCTGGATGGCTTCCACGATGCGGGCTTCGTCCACGAGCAGGCCGACCCGCACATAGCCTTCTCCGCTTTCGCCGAAGCCGCTCCCTGCAGCTACGGCAATATCCGCTTTTTCCAGCAGGAGATCCGTAAATTCCATACTTGTTAAGCCTTCTGGCACGGGCAGCCAGGCAAAGAAAGATCCTTTTGGCGCTTCAATATGCCAGCCGATGCGCTCGCATTCCGCCTTCAAAACATTGCGGCGGCTTTCGTATGTGCTGTTCAGTTCTACAACGCATTGCTGGCTAGCGGTCAGAGCTTCAGCAGCGGCAAGTTGCAGGGCAGGCGACAATCCAGCGAATAAATGATCTTGGATGATGTTCAATGCCTCAATCATTTTGGCGTTGCCGACAGCAAAACCGATGCGCCAGCCAGCCATATTATAGGTTTTGGACAAGGTGTACATTTCAATGCCGATTTCTTTTGCGCCTGCTGCCTGCAAAAAGCTCGGAGGCCTTACGCCGTCAAAGCCAACCGCTCCATATGCAAAATCGTGGACGACGCCAATTCCATGATGCTTGGCGAATTCGACGGTTTCATTGAAAAAATGGTCGTCGGCGACAGCTCCGGTCGGGTTGTTCGGATAATTCAAGTACATCAATTTGGCTTGGTCTTTGGCCGACTGTGAAAGTTCTGCGTAATCCGGCAGGAAATTGTTTTCCGCTTTCAGCGGCATCGTTTCAAATCGGGCTTCGGCAAGCGGGGCACCCGACAGATAATCCGGGTATCCCGGATCCGGCAACAGCAGCAAATCGCCGGGGTTGAGCAAGGCGAGCGGCAGTTCCACAAGGCCGATCTTCGTGCCGCCGAGCACAGCAACTTCTGTGTCAGGGTCGATGTCTACGCCGTATTCGCGTTTATAGAAAGCCGCAGCGGCTTGATGCATTTCCGGAATGCCGCGGAATGGGGAATACCGATGATTTTGCGGGTCGGCAACCGCCTCTTGCATTGCTTTGACAATATGGGCAGGCGTCGGCTGGTCCGGGTTGCCCTGTCCGAGGTTGATGATATCACGCCCTTGCAGCATCGCTTGTTTCGTGCGGGATGCAAGTTTTGAAAAAAATTGGTCCGGCAATTGCTGCAGGCGGTTTGAAAATTCCATATAATAGTCCCTCATTTTCTAAATAATTGCACTTCTATTCCAAATCTTATAGAGTTTAACTTAACTTGTCTACTGGAGGAGAATGAAATGAAGATTGCGTGCGTACAGATGGATATCGCTTTTGGGGAGCCTGACGTGAATTTTGAAAAGGTGGAGGCTTATTTGAAAGAAGCTGCAGCAAACGGGGCAGAAACCATTGTCCTGCCGGAAATGTGGAATACGGGCTACGCGTTGACGGAATTGGAAACGCTGGCGGATGGCGATGGACGGACGCTTAAATTTCTGCAGGATTTTGCGAAACAGCACGGCGTCAATATCGTGGGAGGCTCCGTGTCCACTAAAAAACAGGATGGCTTCTACAACACGATGTATGTGGTGGATAAAAACGGCAACCTGGTATCGGAATATGACAAAGCGCACCGTTTTGGGCTGATGGATGAGCATATCCATCTGGAAGAAGGAGCGGGCCTCGGTACGTTCGAACTTGAGGGAACGGTTTGCGGCGGCGTCATCTGCTACGACATCCGTTTCCCCGAATGGATACGGGCGCAAGCGCTAAACGGGGCGAAAGTCATTTTCGTGCCGGCGGAATGGCCGGAAGCCCGCATTGACCATTGGCGCATTCTGCTGCAGGCGCGCGCCATCGAAAACCAATGCTTTATCGTTGCGGTGAATCGCATCGGCAATGATCCGAAAAACGAATTCGGCGGCAGTTCAATGGTGATCGCACCATGGGGCGAAATCCGCCTGGATATGGAGAAGAAGGAAGGGATCGGCTACGCCGGCATCGATTTGGCTGAAGTGGAAGAAGTCCGGAAACGCATACCCGTGTTCGCGGACCGCCGTGAAAATCTGTACATGAAATTCAAATGAACAAAAAGAAGGGCTGTCCACCAAGTCGAATAACAGACTTAGTGGACAGCCCCTTTTTTAACGTCGGCCAATGGAATACTATGACTCTTGCATCGCTGCGCTAGCTTCGTCACAAAGAGGTGCCCTAAATTACTTTTGGGGACCCTCCTTTTCTGGAGGTATGGTTTTGACCATATGGTGAAACGGTTCTCCAATGATGGTCCACGGTTCGGAAATCGTATAGCCGAGCCTTTGGTAGAGGCGGATGGCCGCTTCTTTTCCTGTATCGACATTCAGCGACAGCTTCCCGCCTCCTTCGGCTGAAACAACTTTTTCAGCGTGGCTCAATAATGCCGTGCCTATGCCTCTTCCTTGGAAAGCGGCATCAACCGATACAGTATCGATATACCATTCATCGAGATGGGCTTCCTTTTCAATCGTCCGATCATGACCGCTTTTTCTTAGCTCATCGTACAAAAAGCGGTCAAGCGCTTCCGCTTCGCTGCCATGGTAAAGCACCAGCACACCGGCAATAGCATCTTGGACTTCCGCTATATACGTGAAGCGGTGGCTGTGGCGTGTGTGCTTGCCGCGCACCATATCGCTGATTTTGGCCAGCACCAATTGCGGCTCTTGCTGTGCCGTCATATGATTGGCGATGTCCCCGATGGCATTGACGATGAGCGGAGCTGCCGCTGTTCCATCCTCAGGCCGGGCTTGCCTTAGTGTAATATCCATTCTAGTTAGCTCCTTTTGCTTGCTTAATGCCTATGTGCACTGAAATAATAAAGAAATCGGATGAAATGATTTTATCTATATAATGACGTTACCATTAAAGGAGAGAAACTGCATGGCTTTACACAGTTTTCATTTAAAAGCGGATTGGCCGGGTTTGCGCAATGATGTCGGAGAAATCGAATCGGGGAATTTGAAGACGCAGATTTCCATACCGCCAGAAATGGACGGCCCCGGTGTCGGCACCAATCCGGATGAGATGCTGCTTGGAGCAGCCGCGACTTGCTACATCATTACACTGGCAGCAATGATGCAGCGCAGCAATTTGGAAAAAGAATCCCTGACGATGCAATCAGAAGGAATCGTTGAAGTGGAAAAAGGCGTGATCACTTATAAAAAAATCATTCATCGCCCGCAAGTGGTCTTGAAAACAGATGCCTCCGAAAAAGATATCGAACTGGCCCACCGGCTTGCTGAAAAAGCGGAGTCTTCCTGCATGATCAGCCGAGCCATCAAAGGCAATGTCGAACTCGAGCTGCAGGCTAATATCCAGTCCTTTTCTATATAGAAGAAACGAGTGGAATGTTTAAGCTGAATTATACCGGGTAGGGTAATGGGGAAGATCAAATTAGAGGAGGAGTGCTGCTATATGTTCAATTACACGGTAGAAACGGATAAAACGATGGACCAGGCAGTTCAGTCTTTAGAAGAAAAGCTGAAAGATGAGAAATTCGGTGTTTTATGGAATTTTGACTTAACGGCAAAACTGCAGGAGAAAGGTGAAGATTTCAGCACGCCGTATACCATTCTCGAAGTGTGCAACCCGAAAGAAGCGAACAAAGTGCTATCGTCTAACTTAATGATCGGCTATTTCCTGCCTTGTAAGATTGTGGTCTACGAAGAAGGCGGCAGCGTGAAAATCGGTATGCCAAAACCGACAGCGATGATTTCGATGGTAGAAGATCAGGATGTCCAAGCAATCGCTGAGGATATTGAAAAACGATTGATCAACGCAATCGACAACAGCATCCAGTAATCTAATAGAAGAGACAGGTACGGAATCGACTGCTGCTAAAAAACAAAATTCAAATGGTTGACAACATACCCTAAGGGGTATAATATAAGGGGTGTAAACAACGCATCTCTTATATTTATTTCGAGGAGGAACGAAAGATGGCATACGATAAACGCATTGAAAATCGGCTGAAACGGATTGAAGGCCAATTGCGGGGCGTGCTGAAAATGGTTGAAAATGAAGGCGAATGCCGCGATGTAGTCATGCAGCTTTCCGCAATCAGAAGTGCTGTCGACCGCACAATCGGCGTGGTAGTCAGTGATAACCTTGAGTCTTGCGTCCGCCAAAGCATTGAAAAAGGCGAAGGCACGGAAGCAGTCGTAAAAGAAGCAGTCGAATTATTAGTGAAAAGCAGATAAAAAAGTTTCCTGTTGACATAGAGAACTGTATGCTTTAACATACCCTGTAGGGTATATGAAAAGTGCAGCGACACTTTAAAACGCTCTTTTTTTTGAAGAAAAAAATACCCCTACGGGTAAAATTATGGAGGCAATTAAATGACTGAAACTAAAAGAACGACCATCGTACTCTTCAGTGGGGATTACGACAAAGCAATGGCAGCTTACATTATCGCAAATGGTGCTGCAGCATACGACCACGAAGTGACGATTTTCCATACATTCTGGGGATTGAATGCATTGCGCAAAGAAAATCCGCCGGAACTGAAAAAAGGCAGACTGGAAACAATGTTCGCGAAAATGATGCCAAGAGGCGCTGATAAATTAGGGCTTTCAAATATGCATTTTGGCGGAATGGGACCGAAAATGATCAAGCAAGTCATGAAAAAGCACAACGCCATGACACTTCCACAATTAATCGAGATGGCACAAGAGCAAGATATTAAAATGGTAGCTTGCACAATGACAATGGATCTTCTTGGGTTGGACAAATTGGAATTGCTTGATGAAATCGAATATGCAGGTGTAGCAGCATATCTTGGCGATGCAGAAGACGGCAACGTAAACTTATTCATCTAATTGGCTCGGCCAAAACGAATAGAGAGGGAATGATGAAAATGGATATTCTTTTATGGATTGTAGTCGGTGCAGCAGTTTTGTGGCTTGGATACCGTCTCACATCTCCGCAAAAAGGCGTGCAGTCGATTTCGACGGAAGAACTGAAATCCCAGCTCGGCAGCAAAAACAAACAATTCGTTGATGTACGGACGCCAGGCGAGTTCAAAGGAAACCATGTTAAAGGCTTCAAAAACATTCCATTGAACGACCTGCCGAAACGCATGGGCGAATTGTCGAAAGACAAAGAAGTGGTGGTTATGTGCCAAAGCGGAATGCGCAGCAGCAAAGCCAGCCAAATCTTGAAAAAGAACGGCTTTGAAAAAGTTTTGAACGTACGAGGCGGAATGAGCAGCTACCGCTAAGGCGGAAGCTGTCTCTAAAAACGATAGAGGAGGAAAAAAGATGAAACAGATCTCACCAGAAGAAGTGCAAAACCTAGTGGAAACCAATCAGGAAGCGGCGATTATCGATGTCCGGGAACCTGCTGAAGTAGCGGCTGGAAAAATTCCGGGAGCTGTCAACATCCCTCTTGGCCTATTGGAGTTCCGTATGAATGAATTGGATAAAGCACAAGAATATATCATGGTCTGCCGTTCAGGCGGACGCAGCAGCCAAGCCACTAACTTCCTTGAGAACCAAGGGTACAATGTCATCAACATGGATGGCGGAATGATGGCTTGGGAAGGCGCTACAGAATAATTCAAAATAAATGCGGCTTGGCCGCAGCGATATCATAGGAGGATAATTCATGATTCAAACTGAAAATGTATTAGATGCAAAAGGGCTTGCTTGCCCGATGCCGATCGTAAAAACAAAAAAAGTGATGAAAAACCTAGGTTCAGGCGAAGTGCTTGAAATTCAGGCAACTGATAAAGGTTCGACTGCTGATTTTCAAGCTTGGGCGAAGAGCTCAGGACACGAATACATCGGCACTGAAACAGAAGGCGACGTTTTGCGCCATTTCCTGCGCAAAGATGGGGCTGGTTCAAAAGAAGAAACAATCGCAATTCCTGAAATCTCTTTGGATGCGTTTAAAGACAAAGTTGAAAACGGTGAATCACTGACGATTCTTGACGTCCGTGAGCAGGATGAATTCGAAGAAGCGCATATTCCTGGTGCTATCCACATCCCGCTTGGCGAAGTGGAAAACCGCATGAATGAATTGCAGTCGCAAGATGAAATCCACATCATTTGCCATTCTGGCCGCAGAAGCGGAATTGCTGGAGAAATGATGGCGAAAAAAGGATTCGGAAAACTATTGAACGTAGTACCGGGCATGCGCGACTGGACAGGCAAAACTGAATAATCCAGTCCGCAGCATCTCTATAACTTCAACTAAAAAGTAATATTTTGAAAATCACGCCGGACGTTTTGGGCATTGCTTCATTAGCCCTAGACGCGCCGTCGCCAAAGAATATCAATGTAATGGATCTTAAACTAGAACCTATTAAAAGGAGTTTGGAAAATGACTAAAAAAACAGCAATCATCGCCTCTAACGGCGGATTATTCGAAGCATATAAAGTATTCAACATCGCGACAGCTGCAGCTGCAACTGATCACGAAGTAGCTATTTTCTTCACGTTCGAAGGCTTGAACTTGATCCACAAAGAAGCGAACCAACAGCTTCCAATGCCAGAAGGCAAAGAACATTTCGCAGATGGATTTGCAAACGCGAATGTCCCTGCGATTCCTGAATTGATTGAAATGGCAAAAGAACTTGATGTGAAATTCATCGGCTGCCAAATGACGATGGACGTTATGGGCCTTGAAAAAGAAGCATTTGTTGACGGCATTGAAGTAGGCGGAGCGGTAACTTTCCTTGATTTTGCACAAGACGCTGACGTAACGTTAACTTTCTAAGAAATGAATATTTTTTTACCTAAAATAATACCTATGGGGGTACTTAATCTATGACTGTAAAAGCAATGGCTGCTGGTGAAGTAGCAAAAAAAGTAATCAATAACGAGCCTTTATTCATCCTGGATGTACGCAATGGCGATGCTTTTGCGGATTGGAAAATTGAAGGCGGCAATATCCAATATTTGAATATCCCTTATTTTGATTTATTGGACGGCGTCGAAGAAGTGGTTTCAGACCTGCCGACAGACAGAGATATTCTTGTTGTCTGCGCAAAAGAAGGTTCTTCCATCATGGTAGCGGAAATGCTGTCTGAAGAAGGCGTCCACTCGGCCTATCTTTCAGGAGGCATGAAAGCCTGGAGCGAACACTTGGAACCAGTAAAAGTCGGTGATTTGAAAAATGGCGGGGAATTGTATCAATTCGTCCGCATCGGAAAAGGCTGCTTGTCTTACATGGCCATTTCTGAAGGCGAAGCCGCTGTTATCGATGCAACACGCATGGCTGATATCTTCTTGGACTTCGCGCAAGAAAAAGGCGCTGTGATCAAGCACGTATTTGATACACACCTTCACGCCGACCACATTTCCGGCGGCAGAACAATTGCTGAAGCAACAGGCGCAACGTATTACTTGCCGCCAGCTGATGCAGAAGAAGTTGTATTTGAATACCAGGCATTGGTGAACGGCCTGGAAGCGGAAATCGGCAGCACGAAAGTCGAAGCGCTGTATTCACCAGGACACACAATCGGTTCTACGTCATTCATCGTTGACGACCAATACTTGATGACGGGTGATATCCTGTTCATCGACTCAATCGGCCGTCCAGACCTTGCAGGGCTTGCAGAAGACTGGGTAGGCGATTTGCGCGAGTCGCTTTACAGCCGCTTCCAGGAATTAGCTGGAGAGCTTACAGTATTGCCGGCGCATTTCATGATCATCGAAGAATTGAACGAAGACGGCAGCGTTTCGAAAAAACTAGGCGAACTGTTCAAAGAGAACCACGGCTTGAACATCAGCGACGAACAGGAATTCCGTGACATGGTCACGAAAAACCTGCCGCCGCAGCCGAACGCTTACCAAGACATCCGCAAAACGAATATGGGCAAAATCACACCAGATGAAGAAGTCCAGCGTGAAATGGAAATCGGACCGAACCGTTGTGCAGTCCGTTAAGTAACAATTTATAAAAGAAATTGATTTTAAAAGATTCTTCGGCACAATGAGATATGACTAGATGTGCAGCAAAATAATGGTAAAACCTAACTGCTCCTGCAGCGCAGCGATGAAGCAAGCGGGGTTGGAAAGCGCAATTATTTTGCGGAACATCGACTAATAAAACAAACCCAAAGGAGAGAATATGATGAACGCAGATAAAGTATTAGACGCAAAAGGCTTGGCTTGCCCAATGCCGATCGTAAAAACAAGAAAAGAAATGAAAGCAATGGATTCAGGGCAAGTATTGGAAATCCTAGTAACTGACAAGGGTGCTAAAGCGGATTTGACTGCATGGGCAAAATCAGGAGGCCACGACCTTCTGGATCACCAAGTAGATGGCGACGTCCTTAAATTCTGGATTCAGAAAGGCTAAGAGTTTAAAGGAGGGGCGTCGGAAACGATGCCCTTTTCTCTTATGAAAAGGTGGGATTCAAATGAGTATTGATTTTATTATTGTCATTTTCCTGATTGGATTCGTCGGATCTTTCATTTCCGGAATGGTCGGGATTGGCGGCTCAATCATCAAATACCCGATGCTGTTGTATATACCGGTAATGCTTGGCTATACGGCATTCAGTGCGCATGAAGTTTCCGGAATAAGCGCGATTCAGGTGTTCTTTGCAACGATTGCTGGCGTATGGGCATACCGGGGCAGCGGTTATTTGAATAAAACCTTGATCACTTATATGGGTGGGGCTATCCTGATCGGGAGTTTCATCGGGGGCTATGGCTCGACGTTAATCTCTGAAGGGGCGATCAATTTCGTTTACGCGATTTTGGCGACGCTCGCGGTCATTATGATGTTCATCCCGAAAAAAGACTTGGATGATAAGCCAGCTGATGCTGTGACATTCAATAAATGGCTGGCGGCCGGCTTGGCGTTTGCAGTCGGGATTGCAGCCGGCATCGTCGGCGCAGCGGGTGCATTCATCCTTGTGCCGATCATGCTAGTCGTTCTGAAGATACCGACACGCATGACGATTGCCACATCTCTTGCAATCACGTTCATCTCGTCAATCGGTTCAACAATCGGCAAGATTGCAACAGACCAGATTCTTTACGGTCCAGCTGCAGTCATGATTGTGGCGAGTATCATTGCGGCTCCAATCGGGGCGAAACTTGGCCAAAAAATGAATACGAAATATCTGCAATGGATTTTGGCGCTGTTGATTTTAGGGACAGCCATCAAAATTTGGTCGGATATTCTATAACGAAAAAATGGCACTGGAAATTATCCAGTGCCGTTTTTCTGTTCTATCGGGTGCCTGCGGCTCAATTCAACAATCCGGTTCGACGGATGGGTATAGATTCCGATGGAAAGGTCTTGCGCTGCGTGATGCATAGCAACCGCAACACGCCGTGCGCTGATTGGCTTGTACTTTTGCAGCGGTCCGATCAGCAGAGGACTGAACAATGGGCTTAACAGAGCCGCAGCTTTTTCGCCGAGCCTGAATTCTTTGCGGTCTCCGAGCAGCAAGGATGGCTGGAAAATATGGAGCGCGGGAAAGCCGTTTTTCTTCAAAGCATCTTCTAATTGGCCTTTGGTGCGGCTATAGAATACTTTGGACTTTGAATCGGCGCCGAGCGCTGAAATAACCAGGAATTTTTGCGCATCTTGCTCTTTTGCCAATTGCGCGAGTTTGGCCGGGTATTCGAAATCCACTTTTCTGAACGCTTGCTGGGAGCCTGCTGCTTTAATCGTGGTGCCTAAGCAGCAAAAAACGTCATCAGCAGCAAGCAGTTCGCGGCAATTTTCAAGCCGATCGAAGTCTACGACTATTTGTTCCAGCTTGGGGTGCATAATGTCGAGATGGCGGCGGCCGATTATTTTGACAGAATCATAATGAGGGCTTTCCAGCAAAATATGCAGCAGCTCATTTCCGACCAGGCCGCTGGCACCTGCAAGCAGCGCGGTTTTAGTAGCATGTTCCATGGGATCCTCTCCATTCTTATCAATCAAGCTCGTGTTATTGATTATACTACTGAATACTTTAAGTCAGAAAGGATTTCAACTATTGCAATGGGGGAATGGTTAAATGTGAAGAGAGGAGTGGCAGGCATGACGGAATTTCTTTTTATTTTACTTTACTCATCCATCATGTGGCTGGCAATTGAAATTGCAGTAATGCTTTTTGCAGCGACAGGGCTGGATAAACCGATCGCCCGCTATCAGGTGATTTCCATGCTGACGGCCACTGGTTTTACATCGGAAGAGTCCAAACTGATTGTCGACCACCCGATTCGCAGAAGAATCAGCGCGGCGGTCATTTTGTTCGGCTATTTCTCACTGGCGGTCATGATTTCTTCCATTGCCACGATCTTGTCCAACGATTTGAGGATAAACGTACTTTTTATGGTAATTGCAGTTTTTCTGACAATCCTGCTATTTTTGAAAAGTGGGATGGTAAAAACCTTTTTGACTGATAAATTCGAACACGAAATGGATGAAGAATACGATTTGGAAGATTGGCCGCTAAAAACCGCATTATCGCTTGAAGATCATGATATGGTCGCGCTGCTGGAAATTCAGGATGATTCTGAATACTTGGGACAGATAGCGGAAAAGCTACTGGATAGGGATGATGACATTCACCTGCTTTTCATCAGAAGAGGCAATTCTATCGTTAGAAAATTGGTTTTTGAGGAAACTTTGCAAACCGGCGACTTGGTGATGATTTTTGGAGATAAAGAAACGATAAAGAGCAGATTTAGCGATATACTTTCGGATAAAAGGCTATAACTTCAGTGTTCAGCAAGAATCGCCAGTACTCCGTTTTCAAATTTCTTTGCTTTTCGAGTGAACAGCGTACAATAGAGGAAAGCGGAGAATGAAAGGACGAATTGTATGAAACCAGTAATTGTAGCTGAAAAGCCGAGCCAGGCCAAAGCCTATGCCGAAGCGTTCAAAACGTCCAAACGGGATGGCTATTTGGAAATAGCGCCAGATGCGATTTTTCCGGAAGGCGCCTTTATCACATGGGGAATCGGCCATCTGGTGGAGTTGAAAGAGCCGAAGGCCTACGACCCAAAATGGGGGCGCTGGAAGCTCGAGGCGCTGCCAATCCTGCCTGAAAAATACCAATTCCAGGTCGCGAGAGGGAAATCGCAGCAATTCAATATTATTAAAAGATTGATTTCACAAACCGATACGGTCATCAATGCGTGCGACGTTGACCGGGAAGGTTCCAATATTTTTTACAGCATTTATTACCAGACAGGTGTGAAAAACAAGAAAATCCAGCGGTTGTGGATCAATTCACTTGAAGTGGACGAGGTCCGGAAAGGCTTTCAGCAATTGCGCGACAATAAGCAGGATCTGCTGCTCTACCAGGAAGCGCGGGCACGCCAAATCAGTGATTGGCTGGTCGGCATGAACGGCTCCCGCCTATACTCCTTGCTGCTGCAGGAGAAAGGCATACATGAAGTATTCGCCATCGGAAGAGTGCAGACACCGACTGTCTTTCTGGTCTATCAGCGTGCGATGGAAATCGAGTCTTTCGTGCCGGAACCGTTTTATGAGATTGAAGGCGTCTTCACTGCCGAGAAAGGGCGTTATAAAGGGAAAGCCAAGTTCAAAGCGAAAGAACGGCGTGAAGCAGAAGAATTGCTGCAGAAACACCATATCACCGGAAAAGCGGAAGGCACAGTAGCCCAATTGAAAACAGTGGAAAAACGGATGCCACCGCCGATGCTGCATTCTTTATCGACCTTGCAGGCAACTGCCAACCGCAAATGGAAATACAGCCCGGCGAAAGTGCTGTCGGTCATGCAGGGGCTGTATGAGAAGAAATTGGTAAGCTATCCGAGGACAGATGCCCAACACATTACACCGGCGGAATTCAGCTATGTGGCGGGACAAGTGGAATCCTATCAAAAACTGATCGGCGCTGAATTTCCTGTAGCGTCAAAATCGCCGAAAAAGCGATTTGTCGACAGTGCAAAAGTCCAGGAGCATTATGCCATCATTCCCACCAAGTCCATTCCGACTGCAAGAAAATTGGAAGGCTTGGCGCGCGATGAACGGAATCTGTATGAGGAAGTGCTGCGGACGACATTGGCGATGTTCCATCGGGATTACCGTTATGCGGAAACAAAAGTGACCACAGAAGTAAATGGTTTGGCATTCTTGACGACTGGAAAAACGGATCTTGATCAAGGTTGGAAAGACTTGTTTCCGGCTGCAAAAGAAACGAAACAGGAACCCCCGTTGCCGGAACTTCGAGAGCAGGAAGCGGTAAAGGCTGACGTAGCTGTAAAGGAAGGCATGACAACGCCTCCGAAACCGTATACGGAAGGCCAATTGATTGCCATGATGAAAACCTGCGGCAAATATGTCGACGACGTAGAAGATACCGAGATCCTCAAGGAAATTGAAGGGCTTGGAACAGAAGCGACGCGCAGCGGCATCATCGAGACGATCAAGCGCCACGAATACATTGAAGTGAAGAAAAACATCGTTTCGATTACCGGCAAAGGCCGAATCCTATGCCAGTCGATTGAAGGGAATCTGCTGTCGAGCCCTGCGATGACGGCAAAATGGGAAACGTATCTGAAGAAAATCGGCAAAGGGGAAGGATCTCCGGAAGTGTTCCTGGCGACGATTGCAAAATTCATCCACAAACTGCTTGAAGATGTCCCTGCACAGATGAAGCACAATGGATTGCCGGATAAGCTGGCGATGCCGGACAGCAAAGAAGAAATCGCTTTGTGCCCACGCTGTAAAAAAGGCATGATCATCTCGCGCAAAGGCTCATACGGCTGCACGGAATACGACAATGGCTGCAAGCAATCGTTTCCAAATGTGTTTTTGAAAAAGCGGCTGACTGCGAAGCAAGTGGAGTATTTGTGTACAAAAGGAAAAACGCCGGTCATCAAAGGTTTTGTGTCAAAAAACGGCAAAAAGTTTAATGCCAAGCTGGTGCTGGAAGACGGAAAGCTGAAAATGGAATTTTAATTGTATGAAATCCGGGTATAGAGTCAAAAAGCGTACGGGAGAGGATGAGTGAAATGAAAACGATAACCTTATTCGTCAAAGAAGCCACTTCTGAAAAGCCGATCCGAGCTCTTGAAGCGATCATTATTGCAATGGATGGAGTTGAACGCGCATTGGTTGATACAGCGGATGGCGAAGTGAAAATCTCGTTCGATGAAAAAGTTTTGGGCCAGGAGCAGCTTATTGAAAGAATACGGCAAGACGGCTTTCATATTGTTTGAAACCAAAGATAATCTGAGGTAAACTTAATTTGCTTGGAAAACAATAGTGTTTCCATTTTATTGTCATTGAAATATGGTTTAACAGGCATAAGGATGCCGACATCCTTCAGAATGCTTGCATAAGTTTCATAAAGAATAGACTTTGGTGAAATGTTACAGACAATAGAGCTGCTGACAAAGCCGAAAAGGATCCCTAGGACCCTTTTCGGCTTTTTTACGTTTTTCTTCAGAAAGAGGTGAGCTTCATGCAATTCTTCATTGATCACAAATACAAAAAAATTCATCAAAGAGTTCATGCAGGAGACAAGTGTGGATTTGTAAAAACGCCGATTGATAAGCGCGAATTCACAGACGCTGAGAACTATGTGGAAAGTTTGAAAGACGACAGAAGATATGAATTATGTGAGTATTGCCAAACCGTTCAGATTGAAATTGATTGAACGATTCTATACTTAGATGCACGCCATAAAGCCCTCCGGCTAAGTGAGGGTTTTTATGGTGCGCTTTAATTGTGTACATGTTTTTCGGCCAAAGGAGCAGATAGGAAATGGCAGCAGAAAGAACCATGGAAAAAGAAATTGGGAGTTTTATCTCTACAAGGCTTCGGAATTATTTCGGGAAAGGCCCGGCATCAGTATATGTGGCCGTCAACTCCCCTTTCATCGCTATTCAACTTCGGGGCTTTTTGGCGCCTGCGGAGAAAATTCTCTTAAGGCAAAATGAATTTCGGCGTGTGCTGGAAATCAGGGAATTGCTGATGAAAGATCTAAAACCGGAAATAGCGATGGAGGTAAGGAAGCTCTGTGGATTTTCCACAAACGAGATGTACATCGATTGGAATCTGGAAGAGCAGACAGGGCTGATCCTGATTGTATTGGATAGCGGCAGCGGCAAGGGTGAATGCAAATGGCCGCTGGAAATTGATGAACATGCATTCCGTGATACCCTTCAGCAAATCAGCGATAAGACGTATAAACAGCCGGAAGAAACGGAAATTTTCTGGTTGAATCACCGCACGGTTTTATTGCGGCATTCCGGAATTTTTATGAAAATAGAAAAAGAATTGATCAAAGCCGGATTTTCAGAAGAGCTGAAGCTGGTGAAGCGTCCGCTTGAACGGACCTTGCTGCGGCAGTTGGTATGGAAAGCGGCAGTCAGCCGCGATGTTCAGGAAGTGTTTATCGATTGGCATTTGGAAGAAGATAAAGGCTATATTGTGCTTCTGCTGGAAAATCATGAAAAAAGATAGGGGCTGCCGGACGTTTTTCTCGGCAGCTCCTATCTTTTTCAGCGCAAGTCATTCGTACTTGCCTTTCAGCGGCACAAACAATACATTATCAATAACGGTTTTATGAAGCTTGCCTTTTTCGTCCTTTTCCACCAGCTGCAAATCTTGCAGGAAGGAACTGCCGACCGGAATCAGCATTTTTCCGCCAGGTTTCAATTGCTCGATCAATTCCTGCGGTATGACCGCAGCGGCGGCAGTGACCATGATGCGGTCATACGGAGCGTGTTCAGCCCAACCAAAGCTGCCGTCATCCAGCTTGAAATGGATATTGGAAAAACCGGCTTCAGCTAAGCGTTTTTGGGCGCTGTTATGGAATTCGGCAATGCGTTCGACGGTATAGACAGAAGCAGCGAACTTGGCGAGCAACGCAGTTTGGAAGCCGGAACCTGTTCCGATTTCCAATACTTTTGAAGTGGGCTGGAGATCTAGCGCAAGTGTCATCTCCAAGACGAGCGAGGGTTGAGAAATGGTTTGCTGATGGCCGATCGGAATCGCTTCATCCAAACCTGCAAGCTCTTTGTGTTTATCCATGAAAAAACTGCGGTCTAAATTGCGGAAATAGGCAATGATTTCTTTTTTTCGGCTGTCCATATTCTTCACTCACTTTCCGATTAGGATAGGGTGGACTGGATTCGCTCTATATAGTTCATTGTAATACGGATTCATTTTTTTACCTATTTTTTTGCGGTCCAAATTTTATTCGAGGAGGGATCAGGATGGAAGGAAATCAGCCGGAAATGGCTGCAATAGAAAGAGAAATAGCAGAAGCACATGGCGATTTTGAAACCGCCACGTTCGGTATGGGGTGTTTCTGGGGACCGGAAGCGCGTTTCGGCAGCTTGCCCGGGGTGCTGCGCACACGGGTAGGCTACGCAGGGGGCACGACATTGAATCCGGTTTACCGCCAGATGGGGGACCATAGCGAAACGCTGCAAATTGATTTTGATCCGGCTGTGCTGCCGTACGAAGAAATACTGCGGCATTTTTGGGGAAATCATTATCCAAACCGCGATGAGTATAAAGGGCGGCAGTATATTTCCTTACTGCGCTTCCATTCTGTCCGGCAGCAGGAGACGATTATCCGGATCAAGGAAGAAATGGAAAACCGGCTCGGCGAGAAAATTGAAACGGAGATTGCGCCTTACCGGGATTTCACATTAGCGGAAGAACGGCACCAAAAGTATTATTTAAAACGCTATCCACGGATCCTTGATCAGTTGGCGCAGCATTACCCCGATGCAGAGAGTTTTCAGGATTCAATTTTTGCCGCGAGGCTGAACGGCTTCGCCAAAGGCTTCGGCAACCGGGAGAAATTGAAGGAAGAAATAATGTGCTGGAACATCAGCGAAGAAAGCCGGCGCGTGCTGGTGGAAACTTTGATGGCGATCAAATGGTGAGCGAAAGATTCCGTTTTTGCGGAGTCTTTTTTTCTTGGATAAAAGCTGGCACTGTAAGGTTTACATTCTTTTGAAACGCTAACAAGAATTTCAAGCAGGAATCAGCTGGCTGGATGGAGAAATGAGAATTGAAGGTATAAGGGGGGAATAAGATGGCAATGGAAGAAATGGATTTGCTATGGCTGTTGCTGCCGATTGTGTTGATCCAATTGGCTTTAATGATTTTCGCTTTAGTGGATCTGGTGAAAAATCCGAATCCGAACGGACCGAAATGGATGTGGGCGCTGATTATTGTGCTGATCAATATCATCGGCCCGATTGTTTACTTTGTTGTTGGGAGGCGTAATTATTGAACATGCTGGAAGCCAGAAGGCTGACGAAACGTTATGGCGGTGAATTAGCGGTTGACCAGGTATCCTTCGCGCTGGAAGAAGGCACGGCGACCGCCTTGATCGGTCCTAACGGCGCTGGCAAAACGACTACATTATCGATGCTTGCCGGATTGCTGAAACCGACTGAGGGAAGCGTTGAATGGGATGCCCATTCCGGCATCGGCTTCCTGCCGCAGCACCCGCAATTTTTCCCGTGGCTGACGGCCATCGAGTTCACAGAAATGGCGGCGAAAATCAGCGGAGTGGAGGCTAAGCTGGCCGGAAAGCAATCGGAACGGACACTTGAATTTGTCGGCTTGGGCCAAGCCATGAATAAAAAAACAGGAACGTTTTCCGGAGGCATGAAACAGCGCTTGGGCCTCGCACAGGCGATTGTCCACCAACCTAAATTGCTGCTGCTGGACGAACCGGTTTCTGCATTGGATCCGACAGGTCGCCGGGAAGTGATGGATTTGTTGAAATCGCTCCAAGGGCAGACGACGATTCTGTACTCGACGCATATTCTGAACGATGCAGAAGAGATGACAGACCAGGTATTGTTCATGCAACGCGGCAAGCTGGTGGAACAAGGGTCGCTCGCTGAAGTTAAAAAGCGCCATGCCAATCCGCAAATCCGCATCGGTTTTGATAACAGCGGACATGCAGCACGTTTTTTGCAAAGCAATCCCTGGCAAGCTGAAGTTAAAGGCGCATCGATTTGGCTGCCGGCAAGCGGCGGGCCATCCATGGAGGAAGTGCTGCGTGTAATTGCTTCAGATCCAGCAGGCGTGAACGCTGTTGAACGGCAATCTGCCACGCTTGAGGAAATATTCTTGAAGGTGGTGGGCGCAAGATGAAGCAATTGGGCGTACTTTTCCAAAAGGAATGGCGGGAAAACCTGCGGAATTATAAAATTTTCTGGATTCCGGCTGTCTTCATCCTATTCGGCATCATGGAACCAGTGACGAATTATTTCCTGCCGCAAATACTGGATTCGGTCGGAAATCTGCCAGACGGGGCAGTCATCGAAATTCCACCGCCGGAACCGGCGCAAATACTTGCTGCTGTGTTGGGGCAATATCAATTAATCGGCATGCTCGTGTTGATATTGGCTTATATGGGAACGATTGCTGGTGAACGAAAAAGCGGGACAGCGACGCTGCTGTATGTGCGGCCGCTGTCTTTCACTTCATATTTTTTGAGTAAATGGATGATCGCGGGTTTGATCGCCATTATAAGCGTATGGTCCGGTTTGCTCGCGGCCTATTATTATACATTCCTGTTATTCGAACAAGTGGACTTCGTGAAATTCATCCAATTTGCTGCAACTTACAGCGTGTGGATTTTGCTGGTGGTGTCCATTGTTCTAGCAGCGAGCGCCGCATTGCCGAATCCGGGGTTTGCTGCGGCAGTGGCTCTGGCATTGGTTTTTCTGGCGCAGCTGGGAGATGGGCTCCTTGGAGCGTATTGGACGGTTTCGCCGGTGAAGATCCCGAATTATGCGGCCCAATGGCTCGTGGATGGGCCGGTGCGCGCAGATTTTTGGTGGGCGCTGGGCATTGCGCTGCTCCTCATCGCAATGGCCGTAACATTCGGCGTCTGGATGTCCCGCAAAAATGCAGCAGCCACAAAAGTGTAATCACCTCAGCACATATACCGAGGAGCCTGGCTAAAAATGCCAGGCTCCTTTTCTTTGCGCATTGCACGCTTTGCTTGAACACGAACTTTTTTGGGGGTTCTGTTAAAATGAAAAAAAAGGGGCCGGTTGATTTGATTCACCACATTGAACTGAATGTTTCCGATTTGAAGAAATCGAGGGAATTCTACGCAGCGCTGTTACCTGAATTGGGGTATTCGATCTATCAGGAGTGGCCCGAGGGCTTCAGCTACAGGAATGGCCACAGCTATGTGGTGTTCGTGCAAACGGCTGAAAATTTCCTGTCCCGCCCTTACCACCGCAAAGCTCCCGGCCTCAATCACCTCGCTTTTCATGCGGCGGCGCCAGCTGTTGTAGACCGCTTAGCTGGCAAGATGAGAGGTTTGGGCGTGTCTATGCTCTACGAGGACCGTTACCCATATGCTGGAGGCCCTCATCATTACGCTGTTTTCATGGAAGATCCGGACCGGATGAAGATTGAGATTGCTGCAGATGGGGGTATTGAAAGTGAGGTCTGACAAAAATTCAAGCCGCTTCCTTGTGGCTTTCAATAAAATCGAGAAATTGCTGAAAGAAATCAATGCTTCAAAGGATTACGTAACGTTTTTCAAATCAATCGATCTGGCTAGCAGAAAGAACGCCACAGTCAGAAAATACGAAGATGATCTGCGGGAATTCGCCGATTTGCGCAACGCCATTGTCCATCATCGGACTTCGACAGAATACGTTATTGCTGAACCGCATACGGAAATTGTAGAATTGATAGAGCAGATTGAGGTATTATTGTCCCAACCGGTAACTGTCGGTGTGATATTTGCACGCCAGGTGCATACGTTCCAAGCGGACGACACATTGGCGAAAGTGCTGCGCATCGTCCGGGCTAAGGGTTTTATGCAATGGCCTATTTATGACGGAGAAGAATTTGCCGGTTTGATTACGTCGGGCGGCATCGCGCGCTGGCTCATCCAAACGAGGGAAGAAGAAACTATTTCCCGGGAAATAACGACAATGCGTGACATTCTGCAACATGAGAAAGACGGCCGCAACCATCGGTTCATCGCTTCGGCGACATCCGTTTACGAAGCGGAGGAAATATTCAAGGAATCTGTGCTCTCAGGAGGCGGACTTGAAGCGCTGCTCATCACAAGAAATGGCAGCAAAAAAGAACAATTGACGGGAATCATTACGCCGATTGACTTGATTAAGATTGAATAGAGGTTATTAAAATATGAAAAAACTGATCATCCTGCTGTTGCTCATCGCTTTTGTCTGGAGCTTCATCTGGGTTAATAATAATTGGATTCAAACAACGGAATATACCTTATCGTCTGCAGAGCTGCCAGCTGCTTTTGACGGCAAAAGGGTTGTGCAGGTATCGGATCTCCACAACGCCAATTTCGGAAAAGGGCAGTCATCGTTGATTGAAAAAGTGGAAGCTGCCGACCCGGATGCCATTTTCCTGACAGGGGATTTGATCGACAGCAACCGCTACGATCTGGAAACCAGTTTGACGCTGGTTGACGCGTTGGTTGAGATGAGCGAAGTGTATTTTGTGCTTGGCAATCATGAAGTGGCGGTCAATAAAATCGACGAAATTACAGCGGCGCTGGAAGAGCGCGGTGTTACTGTATTGATGAACGACAAGGTGCAATGGGAAGAAGGCGGGGAAACGGTGCAGATTGCCGGCATCAACGACCCGTTGTTCAATGTCGATTTGACGGAAGAGGACTTTACGAGAGATGCATTAGCCGAAACGGCATTGACGGACGACTTCACATTGCTATTGGCGCACCGGCCGGAAATGTTCAGTATTTACGTGGAACAGGGCATTGATTTGGTATTCGCCGGCCATGCCCATGGCGGACAGGTACGCATACCGGGTCTTGGCGGTTTGATCGCGCCTGGGCAAGGATGGTTTCCAACGATGACCGAAGGGATTTTCCGTAAAGACAGCACACAGCTTGTTTTAAGCCGCGGCCTTGGGAATAGCGGATTTCCGGTCAGGGTTTTCAATCTGCCGGAAGTTGTAGCGGTGACGCTGGAAAAAGAATGAGGAGGTACCCATTTGGATACATCGTTTAAAATGGAGACACAGGTTTTCAATTACCGTGTGGCCGCAGTGTGGATCGAGAATGGCCACGTTTTGCTGCACAAGCAGACAAAAGAGTCCTATTGGGCGCTGCCCGGCGGACGGGCGGAAATGCTGGAGGACTCGAAAAGCTGCCTGGTGAGGGAAATGGCTGAAGAGCTGGATACAGCGGTGTCTGCCAGCCGGCTGTTGTGGGTGGCAGAAAACTTTTTCACCTACAATGCGAAGCAGTATCATGAACTCGGTTTTTATTACGAAGTGGAGCCAGTGGAAGGCGCCAGCCATTTCCGTGAAGGCCCTTTTTTCGGACCTGAAGGCGAACGCCTGACCTATCAATGGATGCCGCTTAGTGAAATCGGCCAAGTCGAGCTTTATCCGGAATTTCTGCGTTCCGGCTTAAAAGAGCTCCCTGACAGTATCGAACATGTCATCATTGCAGAAGATGCGCTTTAATAGACCATTCAGGAGGCGTTTACGGTGATCAGGAAAAAAGAAGTCACATTGCATTGCTATACGCCGAAAGTGGACGTTCAATACGACCTGCCTTCGGAGCAGCGGGAATTTACCGGTTTGCCGCAGGATATCATCCGGCGGGATGCGGAAAATCCGCTGAAGCATTTCATCGTTATCAAAGCACGCGGCCAAGTGGCAGGTTTTTTTGAACTCGATGAATCGGATGACCGCAAAGCCTATTCCGATAACCCGCATACCTTGCTTCTGAGGGGCTACTCCGTGGATCCGGCTTTCCAAGGGCAGGGCATCGCGACAGGTTCGATTTATGCACTGCCTGATTTTATCCGCCAAGAGTTCCCCGAGGCTGACGAAGTGGTGCTTGGCGTCAATGCACGCAACACGCCGGCTCAGCGCATTTACCAACGGGCCGGATTTGAAGATACCGGGAGGCGCCTGATGCGTTCCAAAGGCGAACAAATCGTCATGTCTTTACGAGTGAAAGCTGCTGAAAAGAGCGGCTGACGCTCTTTTTTTTTGCCTTCAAAGCGGCGCTCAGGCAAAATAAAGATGCTTATGGAGGCTGCAGCCGGGGTTGAAGCGGCTGTTGCATGACGGGCATACCGACGCACATTCGAGGTATTCCTGGATGGCCAATTGATGGCCGCAGGATCCGCAAAGCACGGCTTTTTCATCGAACCGCTCCTTCGGCCAAACCGCGGCTTTTCCGCAGCCGGTCGCTTCGTGGCATTCGAAGCATGCGTAATACAATCCGCAGCAATAAAATTTGATAGCGATCCGATCAATTTCCGAATGCCAATGAACGCATCTTGTTTCTTCATCGACTTGAAGCCCTAAGACCTTTTGTGTATGCGGCATCATTTCTCCCCCTGTCTTCCGCAAAATCAGAAATCTGCGAAGTTTTCTCTTTTTTATGCTACTATGAAATGGACAATTAATCGAATCGAATTCTTCGGGGCAAGGTGAAATTCCTTACCGGCGGTGAGCAGAGAACTGTAAGTCCGTGACCCGATCTTGAAAAGATGTCCAGCCAGAAAGCGGCTGGGTGTTTTTCAAGGCGGTGGAGCTGGTGAAAATCCGGCACCGACAGTGAAAGTCTGGATGGGAGAAGAATTCGAGCGCTTATTTTGTCGTACCCTTTTTTTAGCTCTTTAACGGCACGGCTCCGTTTCTGACAACGAAATAGAGTTTATTCGGCGTGCCTTTGATGCGGCTTGCAAATCCCCTATAGAAATTCCTTTCCTTGCCACCCGACTGCCCCTTGGTGGAAAGAATCCTTTTAGCAGTACCTAATTTAATGCGGTCATTGGACCGCAGCATCGGAGCTTCATGGCTTTTACAAAGGAGCGTGATTCAATGTTCACCGGAATTGTGGAAGAAGTGGGCCGCGTAGCATCTGTGCGGTCAAAGCCCCAGGCAATGGAGCTGACCATTTCGTGTTCGCTTGTTTTAGAAGACGCCAAACGTGGAGACAGCATCTCCATCAATGGCGTCTGTTTGACTGTGTCTTCATTGGCGCAAAGCACTTTTACGGTCGACGTCATCCCGGAAACGGTCAAGTCCTCTACAATGCACGGGCTGAAAAGCGGTTCAAAGGTCAACCTTGAGCGTGCAATGCCTGCAAATGGCAGATTCGGCGGCCATTTTGTCAGCGGCCATATTGACGGCGTGGGTGTCATCCGTTCGGTCAAAAAAGAGGCGAATGCGGTGACGAAGTCGATCGAAGTCAAACCCGAACTCATGAAGTACATGATGATGAAAGGTTCGATTGCGGTCGACGGCACATCGCTGACGATTTTCGGCCTCGGCCATAACACCGTAACAATTTCACTGATTCCCACCACACAGGAAGATTCGCTGCTGGGTGCTAAAGGAATCGGCGAATCCGTCAACATCGAATGCGATATGCTGGCGAAGTACACAGAACGCATCCAGACGGCAGAACCGAAAATCAGCCGCAGCTGGCTTGCGGAAAACGGATTTTAATGGAGGCGGAAAAATGTTCTATACAGTTGAAGAAGCTGTCCATGATTTGAAAAACGGCAAAGCGATCATCGTCATTGATGATGAAAACAGGGAAAATGAAGGCGATTTTATCGCCTTGGCGGAATTCGCTACACCGGAAATCGTCAATTTGATGGCGACGGAAGGCCGCGGCTTGATCTGCGTCCCTGTGGAGGAAACAATTGCCAAACGCTTGAAGATCGGTTTGATGACCGACAACAACACGGATGAGTACGGCACCGCCTTCACCATCAGCATCGACCACCGCGAAACAACGACAGGCATCAGCGCTTTTGAACGGTCGCATACGATCATGGGTCTGCTTGATCCGGCTGCAAAGCCATCTGACTTCAAGCGCCCCGGCCATATTTTTCCGCTGATTGCAAAAAAAGGCGGCGTACTGCGCCGGGCTGGGCATACGGAAGCGGCTGTGGACCTGGCGAAATTGGCAGGCTCTACACCGGCTGGCGTCATTTGCGAAATTATGAATGCTGACGGCACAATGGCGCGCGTCGATGATTTGCAGGAAGTCGCAAAACGCCTCGGCATGGGCATTTTGACCATCCAGGATTTGATCGCCTATAAGCGCAAAAACGAAAAATTGATCAAACGCGAAGTGGAAGTTCAATTGCCTACGGATTACGGTGATTTCCGCGCTGTCGGCTATACCGAAGTGCTCACCGGACAAGACCACGTGGCATTGGTGAAAGGGGAAATCGATCCTGACACCCCGGTGCTCGTGCGCGTCCATTCGGAATGCCTGACGGGAGACGTCTTCGGTTCGCATAAATGCGATTGCGGCACGCAGCTGCATGCCGCCCTTAAACAGATCAACGATGCCGGAGCCGGAGTTTTGCTGTATATGAGGCAGGAAGGGCGCGGCATCGGCCTGATCAATAAACTGAAAGCTTACGAATTGCAGGAACAGGGCTATGACACGGTGGAAGCCAACGAAAAACTCGGCTTTGCCGACGATTTGCGCGATTACGGAATCGGTGCGCAAATCCTGCGGGACCTTGGCGTCCAGAAGATGAAATTGCTGACCAACAACCCGCGGAAAATTGCGGGCATCGGCGGCTACGGACTCGAAGTGGTCGAGCGGCTGCAGATTGAAATGCCGACCAACAAGGACAATGAAGCATACATGAAAACAAAAAAATCGAAACTCGGCCACTTGCTGAATTTCTAAAGGAGAAATGGACATGGCAAATCATTTTGAAGGTTATTTAAATGGAGAAGGGCTGCGCATCGGCATTGTGGTCGGGCGCTTCAATGAATTCATCACCAGCAAATTACTGAGCGGAGCGGAAGATGCTTTGAAGCGGCACGGCGTGAAAGCGGAAGATGTCGGAATTGCATGGGTGCCGGGCGCATTCGAAATTCCGTTGGTTGCTAAAAAAATGGCGGTCAGCGGCAACTATGACGCAGTCATCACACTCGGCACCGTTATCCGAGGGGCGACACCGCATTTCGATTACGTCTGCAGCGAAGTCGCAAAAGGCGTATCGCGGGCTAGCGACCAATCGGATATTCCGGTCATATTTGGCGTCTTGACAACAGATTCGATCGAACAGGCGATTGAGCGTGCAGGGACGAAAGCTGGCAATAAAGGCTGGGAGTCTGCTGCTGGAGCCATTGAAATGGCGAATTTGATGAAAAAACTATAATCGTTTACTCCAGGCTAATTGCCTGGAGTTTTTTTGCTTAAAAATCGGATAAAAAGGGAATAACATAAGAACCAAGATATGAGCGGAAACTGGTATCCATACCTTCCATCGCTTTTGCGAATAATGGCGGTTCAACCGGAAGGCGAAAAAAAGACGAATCTCCCAAAAAGCCTTATAATGGAATGAATATGGCAGAATTTGTGAAGGCGTTAAGGGGGAGTTTAGATGAAGGGTTCGGAGAAAACGTTTTACCTGGTTCGGCATTGCCAGGCGGAAGGACAGCATCCGCAGGCAGAATTGACGGTGGAAGGGCGTGCGCAGGCAGACAGGCTTGCCCGTTTTTTTGCTCAAGTGGAAATTTCTTATATCGTTTCGAGCCCTTATGTGCGGGCCATCGAATCAATTGAACCAACTTTAAAACAGAAGGGGCTTGCGTTGAATACCGACATCCGCCTTTCGGAGCGTGTATTGGGCCTCGGCAATCTGCCTGACTGGCTCGGCCATCTGGAGCGGTCATTCAATAATATGGAATTGAAATTGGCGGGCGGCGAATCCGGTATTGAAGCAGCTGAGCGGGGAATCGCGGCAGTATCTGCGGTGCCGCATCAAAGTATTGTCGTGACGCATGGCAATCTTTTGGCCTTATTGCTCAATCATTGGGATCCGGGCTTTGGGTTTGCTGAGTGGCGGAATTTATCGAATCCTGATATTTTTAAAATTAGGCACGACGGGCAATCCGCCATCGTGGAAAGGGTCTGGAACTGAGGCTGTCGAGTGCAACGGAGTGGCAACATTCCGTCAGCACAGCCGTCTTTAAAGAGGAGGTGGATTACGATGAGAACAAAAGCTATGCCTTATATTGCAATTTTCCTATTATTATTTCTTAAAGTTATGGCGTTTCGCATCGTAATCTTCGATGCGAAATCCATATTCCATATCGCATTCGTCGAATTTCCGGTTTGGGCGTTCCTGCTGGCTGTTGCGCTGCTGTTATTCAAGAAAAGGGTTTGGCTCACTGCCGGCATTTTCAATATGCTGGTCTCAGGGGTCTTTTTTGCCGTCGTATTGTACAGCCGCTATTATTCCACAATCCCTTCCTATTATGATTTGCGGCAGACCACCCAATCGGGCACCGTCGGCACGACCATTTTGCTATTGATCAATCCACTGGATTTTCTTTTCTTCCTGGACGCCGTAATATTAGTCGTCTTGGCGCGCCGTTGGGGCAAGCTGCCAAAACTCAATTCATTGAAATATGCAGCGGCTGGGCTGGCTGCAATCAGTGTTTTTACAACCGTCTACGCTATCAAGCAGCCAATCATTGATATCTCCTTTTTTGCCAAAGAAAATGGCTATGCCCAATCCCAGCTTGTCCAGATGTATAACCACCTTAACGAAAAAGCCCACGCTTCCGGCACTGAAACAAAGTTATCGGCAAAAGAGCTGGAAGCGTTAAAAGGCAATGAATATGTGCCAGTAAACAATCACGCTTCGTTCGGGTTGGCTGAAGGCCGCCACCTGTTCATGATCCAAGTGGAATCGATGCAAAATTTCACTGTCAATAAATCGATCAATGGCCAGGAGATAACACCCAATCTCAATAAACTCATTGAAGAAAGCGCCTATTTCTCGAATGTCTTCCAGCAAATTGGTGCCGGCACAACTTCGGACGCCGAATGGATGGGCAATACCGGTCTTTATGCGGAAGGGATGGCGCCTACCGTCAATGACTTGAACGGCAAGGAAGTGCCTTCGCTTTCACGGACCCTGAAAAAAGAAGGCTATGGTTCTGCTACTTATCACGCAGATGATGTGACATTTTGGAACCGCGACGTGCTGTATCCGGCACTCGGATTCGATGAAGTATTCACAGTCGAAGAGATTCCGGACAAAGACCAAGTGGGCTACGGCCCTTCGGATGAAGTGCTGATGGATTTTGCGCTCGAGGAACTGCCGCGGCAGCTGGATACTTATGAACGGGTCTACTCGAATATTGTTATGATGACAAGCCATACACCATTCATCTTGCCGGCAGAAATGCAGCATCTGGAGCTGCCGGCGGAATATGAAGGGACACACGTCGGCCATTATCTCCAATCGATCCGCTACGCTGATGAGCAGATTGGAAAGTTCGTAGAAGAACTGAAAGATCAGGGACTTTATGATGAATCGTTGATTGTCATTTACGGCGACCATTCCGGCATCCATGGATCGCCGCTGTCAGAAGAAGATGCGCTGCTGCTGAAAGATTTCCTTGGCCATCCGTATACGATGAAAGAACGCCTGACAGTGCCGCTTGTGATGGCAGGAGGCGGTTTGTTCGAAGGAGAAGAATTCAGCCGTCTTGGCGGACAAGTGGATATTATGCCGACTACGCTCGCCTTGCTCGGTGTGGAGCATGCAACTCCGATGATGGGCCATAATCTGTTCGAGTATGAAAAAAACCTGCTGGCGATGCGTTATTACATGCCGGGCGGATCATTCGTCCAGTCTGAACAATTGTACAAAGCGCCGGGAGCGAAATTGCCAGATGAATTGCGGGATATGAGAACCATGGAAAAACGCGCGAAAAACAGTGCGACTAAAAAGCATATACGCAATGCGCAGGAAATTTTGAAATATGGCGATGCCTTGCTGAAACCATACATCGACAAGTAACGGTATGCGTGAATCACATCATTGCTTATACTATTCATAAAGAGGATTTATCAAGGGGGATTAGACGATGGCAAAGAGTTTTGAAGAAGAAGTAAGCCGTGTGATGGATTCAATGTTTGAAAACGAGATGAAAAAAGTCAACGACATGCTTGAGCAGGAGCTGCTGATTTCGTTGATTGGCGAAGTCAATGCCGGCAAATCTTCGACGGTCAATAAAATCATCGGCAAAGATATTGCAAGCACCAATCCAATGCCAGGGGAAACCGTGAGCGTCGACCCGTATAATTTGGAAGGCTTGGAGAATATCAAGTTCATGGATACACCTGGGTTGAACGACCCGAATGACGAAAATCCTAAAAAGACCTTGGAATTTGTCCAGCAATCGGATGTCGTGCTGTTTTTCCTGAATGCAGCAGGGACTGTTTTTTCGGAAAGCGAGAAGGAAAAGTTTGCGGGAATTGAAAAGCATAACAAGGACATCCTGATCGTCTTGAACAAAATAGACGCGGCAGAAGACATTCCGTCCATCATCGAATTTGTCAAAAACCATACGGGCGGCAAATATAAGGTGATTCCAATTTCATCGAAAACAGGAGAGAATCTGGAAACTTTGAAGAAGGAAATCCTTTTTTTGCTCGAAAAGAAAGGTAAAGACCTGCTCTTCGCTAAAAGCATGAAAGAGAAATCAGCCGCTGCGAACCGCTGGATCATCGGTGCTGGCGTTTCGGCCGGCGTCATCGGAGCTTCCCCGATTCCCGGTTCGGACATCATTCCGCTGACCTCGCTGCAAGTCGGCTTGATCATCAAGCTTTCGAAGCTGTACGATAAACCGCTCAGCAAAAAAGCGGCGAAAGACATGATTGTCATCACGGCGACCCAGACAATTGGCCATACACTTTACCGCCAGGCATTGAAATTCATCCCGGGCGCCGGGTCTGTTATCGGCGGCACCGTAGCATCCGCAATGACCCTGGCATTGGGTTATGGCGTAAGATATGCCTACGAGAACAATATTGCCATCGATTACGACATGATCGGCGATTTGTTCGAGAAATACAAAGCGCGCGAGAAAAAGGCGTAGACGCAAAAACCGCTCTTTTACATAGGGCGGTTTTTCTATGTACTTGCGTCTTTTGCCCGCCTGCTTTACTTTAAAAGAAACAGATGCCGGAGGTACAGGATGAAAATATTAGTGGTGGAAGACAATCCGAGCGTTAGTTCCATGTTGGAATTGTTTTTTCAAAAAGAAGCGATTGCCGGTGATTTTGCAGCGGACGGCCAGGAAGGGTTCGCAAAATACAGACAAGGCGATTATGATTTATTGATATTGGACTGGATGCTGCCAGGGATGGACGGAATTGCGTTATGCCGGAAAATCCGGGAACTCGGAGATTCGGTGCCAATCATCATGCTGACAGCCAAAGACAGTGAATCGGACCAAGTCATCGGGTTCGAGATGGGCGCAGATGATTACGTGACAAAACCTTTCAGCCCGCTGACGCTTATGGCGCGCATCAAAGCGGTCATGCGGCGTTCACAAAAAGCGGAAGCGCCGAAAGAAACAGTCCGCACGGAGCATTTTGCGGTCAATAAAGAAACGCGGGAAGTGCAGAAAGACGGGGAACCGGTACAGAATTTGACGCCGAAAGAGTTCGAACTGCTACTGTTCTTCATGCAGCACCCAAAACAGGTATTCAGCCGCGAACAGCTTCTGGAGCAAGTGTGGGGCTACCAATATTACGGAGACGAACGGACCGTTGATGTGCACATTAAGCGTCTGCGCAAAAAAATAGCAGGCGGGGAACAATTTTTCCATACCGTCTGGGGAGTTGGCTATAAATTTGAAGAATATGCGGATTAATTATTTTTACCAATTGATTGCGAGCCATTTGAGCATCCTGCTCATTGCATTCTTTATATTGAGTTTATTGTTCGTCAATTACGTGGAAGATTTTGCTTACGAAGACAAGGCGGCAGAACTGGAAAGCTATGGCGTCAAGATTTTGCAGGAGCTGGAAGCGCCGCGGCCGGGCACCAATCTTCAGTCCTACGTGTCCATTCTGGAAGCTCAAAACATTAATTTTATCGTCTTCGACCAGCAAAGCCGCATTTTGTACCCGGTTTCCGGGGCATTTCCGCCTGTTGAATTGACGACGGAGGAATGGGACGTCATTGAGCGCGGGGAAACACTTGTCGTCAACCGGGATGTTGAACGATTTGAGAATACCGTAACGTTTGTGGCGATGCCATATGCCGACAATGGCCAATTGGCCGGCGGAGTGCTCCTTGCCTCGCCTGTCAGCGGCACGAGCGAAATGATTGCCGAACTCAATAAGTCGCTGTTAACGACAATACTCATCGCATTGGCAGTGGCATTGCTGCTCAGTCTGCTATTGTCGAAACTGCATGTCAGCCGTTTGAAACGCATGCAGGAAGCTGCGGGAATGATCAGCGAAGGAAATTACGCAGTCAATTTGCCGGAATCCGATTTTGATGAATTCGGCGATTTGTCGAAGGATTTCAACCAGATGGCCAAAAGGCTGCAGCAGTCGAATGAAGAAATTGAAGGATTGGAAAACAGAAGGCGCCAGTTCATGGCGGACGTCTCGCACGAAATGCGTACGCCGTTGACGACCATTGCCGGTGTCATTGAAGGGCTGCGCAATAATATGATTGCGGAAGAGCAGCGTGAAAAAGGCATCCGGTTGGTCAGCGATGAAACGAAACGCCTCATCCGCCTCGTCAATGAAAACCTGGATTATGAAAAAATCCGTTCAAACCAAGTGACGCTAACGAAAGAAGAGATTGAGGCAGAAGAATTGCTTGAAATTATTCAAGAGCAGCTGGAGATGCAAGCGGCTGAAAAAGGAAATCGCATCGAAATAGCCTCAGAACCCGGACAGGTGATTTACGGAGACATGGACCGGCTGATCCAGGTTTTGACGAACATTGTGAAAAACAGCATCCAGTTTACAGCGGATGGGCTGATTTCCTTGCGGGCATACAGCGAGCCGGGCGGTATGGCGATCGAAGTGAAAGACACGGGCGAAGGGATTGATGTCCAAGAAATCGATTTGATTTGGCGCCGCTTCTACAAAGCGGATTTATCGCGCGGGAGCGGCCAATTCGGTCTTGGTTTATCGATCGTTAAGCAATTGGTGACATTGCACGGTGGGGACATCCGTGTGCAAAGCGAGAAAGGCAAAGGTACGATTTTCCTGATCCACCTGCCGCATAAAGAGACAGTTTGAGCCAGCCGGCCAAACTGTCTTTTTATTTCCCTAATTGTTACAGCTTTGGTCATAGTTTATTCATAATTGCTTGTTACGATGTTAGTAATCAGATAGAAAGAGGGCTTGCGAAATGAAAAAAGCGATATACATTGCAATTGGAGTAATAGCTGCATCAGCGATATTCTTGTTGATGAGTTTTGGACAAAACAATGGAGTGGCAAGTGTTAATGGCAAAGAAATCAGCAAAGATGAGCTGTACGCTCAAATGCTGAAAACAAATGGGACGGAAACACTCGATTTGATGATTTCAGAGGAAATTGTCCGGCAGGAAGCTGAAAAAGAGGATATCACGGTTTCAGACGAAGAAATTGATGCTGAAATTGCGGTCTACGAAGAGCAATACGGCGGTGCTGAGGAACTGGATTCGGCGTTAGCCGCAAGCGGAATGACAGTTGAATCCCTAAAGGAAGAAGTCCAGACCTATGTGAAAATCGAGAAACTGATCGGCCCAGGCATTGAAATTACGGATGAGCAAATTCAAACTTATTTTGATGAAAACAAGGATTCACTGGGGCAAAGCGAACAAGTGGAAGCGAGCCACATCCTGACCGCGACAAAAGAAGAGGCGGAAGAAGTACAAGCCAAGCTTGCTGAAGGCGGAGACTTCGCCGAATTGGCAAAAGAGTATTCGACGGACACAGCAAGTGCAGAGAATGGCGGAGAGCTTGGGGCATTCGGAACTGGTGAAATGGCCCCTGCATTCGAGGAAGCGGCATTTGCCATGAAAGTGGACGACATCAGCAAGCCGGTCGAAACGGAATTCGGTTTCCACATCATCAAAGTGACCGGCAAGACAGAAGCTGCTGAAGCTACACTTGAAAACAGCAAAGAAAAAATCAAAGAGCTATTGTTTGAAGAGCAATTGAACAGTGAATACACAACGTGGCTTTCTGAAAAACAGGCGTCTTATGACATTGAAAACACACTGTCAGAAGGAGGAAATTAATATGGGTTATTACAATTCAAGTGAACCGAAGAAAAAACGGACAGGTTACTTTGCTTCCAGCTTTATGGGATTGATTGCAGGAGCGCTTCTGATGGGCGTCGTTCTGCCGGAATTCACGGATGTTGATCCGGCGGCAGACAACGGCGCAACCATTGCTGAAACAGCAAGCGGCGTACAAGGAAGCACGAATATCGTCACTACTGATATTACAGAGACGGTTGAAAAAACTTCAGGAGCTGTCGTAGGGGTAACGAATTTGCAGACCGCACAGCAAAGCCCGTTCATGCCGACAGCCGAGTCGGGCGCACAGGAGGCTGGAGCGGGATCAGGCGTAATTTATAAAAAAACCGGGGATTGGGCATATGTCGTCACCAATAACCACGTCGTCGAAGGTGCGGAAAAAGTGAAGGTGACACTTGCTGACGAAACGGAACTGGATGCGGAAGTGCTGGGCACGGACGTCTGGACGGACCTCGCTGTGCTGAAAGTGCCTTCTGAACAAATTACGACTGTCATCGAGTTCGGTGACTCCTCTGTCCTTAAGGCAGGCGAGCCGGCAATCGCTATCGGCAATCCGCTGGGCCTTCAATTTTCCGGGTCGGTGACGACGGGCGTCATTTCTGGAACCGAACGGCTCGTGCCAATCGATATCAATGAAGATGGAACAGAGGATTGGCAGGCAGAAGTCCTCCAGACAGACGCAGCCATCAATCCCGGTAATAGCGGTGGTGCGTTGATCAATAGCCAAGGCCAGCTGATCGGCATCAATTCAATGAAAATAGCACAGGATGCCGTCGAAGGCATCGGCCTTGCCATTCCGATCAATTCAGCCATCCCGGTAATCGAGGATTTGGAATCGAAAGGATCGGTGGAACGTCCGTCAATGGGCGTCAGCATTCTGGATCTGTCCGAAGTTCCGCCGCAAGCACGGCAAAGCGAGCTGAAACTTCCTGAAAACGTGAAAGGCGGAATTGTGGTCAATGAAGTCTCGCCAAGTTCCGGCGCGGACAAAGCAGGGCTCCAGCAATTCGATGTCATCGTCGAGATGGATGGCAAGCCTGTAACGTCGATCCAGGAACTTCGCCAGCATCTATACAATGAAACAGAAGTAGGGGATAGATTGAAAGTGAAAGCATACCGCAACGGCGAATTGATGGATTTTGAAATCGAATTGAACGAAAGCCTTTAACACAAAAAGAGGATGCGCATTTGCATCCTCTTTTTGTTATGCATAAAATTTTATTCTGCCGCTTTCATCAGTCCATTAATCCCCACATATTCGAAGTGATTCCGAAAAAGATCAATGCCAATATGGCGATTGAAAAAATAACTACACCGACCTGTATTGCTTTGTAATTCTTGATTTTCGGCTCTTCCAGGCCTTCCATGTGATGCATATGGTGATGATGCGGCGGTGGTTCAACCGGCTCTGCAGTGTCTTGGGTGGTTGGCAATTCCTCTTTTTCCAAAGGTTCTTGCTGGTTCATATTCAACGCCTCCCTGCGCCACTCTTATTGATGTAATATTAACAGAAAAATCAAATAATTGATAGTCTAAAGATTGCTTTTCAAAATTGAGAGGCTGCTGAAATCTATGCCAATAAAAAAACTGATTGCTTGGAAGCAATCAGCCGAAAAGTCCCCACATATCTGAACTTATACCAGTAATAATAAGGATCAATACCAATATGACAAAAATGACGATACCGATTTGAATGGGTTTATAGCCCTTGGTCTTCGGCTCCTCCAGCCCTTCTTTGTGTGCTGGGGGTCCTTGCATTTCTGACTTATTGGCTCTTGCGTATTCTTGCTCTTTCGGATCTTTTTCTGTCATGTGAATTTCCTCCTCTTATCAAGCAGTTTGATTGAACGCAGCCATTAAAGCAGCTTACTTAAAGAATTTTTCTTCTTCCTTTTTTTCGAGGCTTGTCAATTTCTCAGCGAGCTCTTTTCCGAAAAGCGGAGAAGACTGCGGATCACGTCCGGTTAAAATCTGATCGCTGCCCCATACGGCGTATTGCTCTTTATCAGAAGCCGGTTCGTAGTTCGCGATTTTCTTCATTTCATCTTCAAGGCTGAATGGCAGCAGGCCGACCACTTCTTCAGGTTCGAATTTATTTGGATAGCCTGTCACCTTCAAGCCCTCTAAAATTCCACGGCCGTCTTTGGTCTTGGTATAGACGAGCGGTGCGGGTCCGTGGCAAACAGCAGAAACGATTCCGCCCGTTTCATAGACAACGTTGATGACGGCATGCAAATCCGGGTCATGTGCTAAGTCAAACATGGCGCCGTGTCCGCCGACAATCATAATGGCATCGTAATCGCTCGCTTTGACGTCAACAATTGGTGTCGTTTTGTCTGCAATGCCGGAGTCGTATAATTCCTTGTATTTGCCTTCAGGGTCATATTCTTTGCTCAAGCTCATCGGGTCAACAACGGGCTTTCCGCCTTTTGGAGAAGCAAGGCCGACTGTATGCCCTTCTTTTTCCAGCGCTAATACTGGAGCGAACAATTCTTCCGCCCACCATCCAGTTACGTAATTATTTTCTTCATCTGCATATCCGCCAGATAGAACGGCTAAAACTTTTGCCATCGTTTATTCCTCCTCAGAGTCTTTATATCTATTAGTCTATTTACCCTTTCAGCCTCTCCTGAAACGTTTTAACAAACGCATTAATGGGAGTGTCAAAGAACTTCGAACAAGGTTTGTTACTTTCGTAGGAAAGAGTTCTACGGATTAAGAAAATCTGTTTCACCTCCTATAGTGTGGGTATTCAGATAATAAGAAAGAAGCACTGGAGAGAAAGGGGAATATAAAATGGCTGATGAAAACAAAGAGCGCGACGAAGAAAAGTATCCAAAAGAGGAAAAGCGGCAAAAACCTCGTTTTAACGCTGGGGGCAACGACTCGGATTACGACGGAGGGCATCCAGGCGGATATGAAGAGGAACAATCGGATGCTGAAGCTGAAGGAAGCGGATCGTTCAATGAAGGCGGCAACGATTCCGATTACGATGGTGGGCATCCAGGCGAAAAATTCCCATCGAAAAAATAACAGCTGCCTGTAGTTAAACAGCAAGAGCGTTTTGAAGGATACTTGCCCCGAAGCTCTTTGATAAAGAGGCTCATTTGAATGTCCAAAGGGGATAGGAAGATGGACAGAAGAAAATGGATCATGTCGCAGCAATTGCAGGATGTGCTGTTTTTGCATTGGGCGGTTCCCGCAGATTGGCTTTGCGGAATGCTGCCTCCTGAATTGGAATTGGATCTGTACGGTGGAAAAGCATGGATAAGCGCTGTGCTGTTCAAGGCACGCGATACGCATATTCGGGGCATGTCTGCGGTGCCGGGAATGCGGACATTTTTGCAGCTTAACGTCAGGACGTATGTCCGGTACGACAATCGGCGCGGCGTCTACTTTTTTTCAATGGATGCAAACAGTCTGGCAGCTGTTCAGACGGCGTCTCTCGGCAGCTTTTTGCCATACCGACAGGCGCGCATCGAAATGGCTAAGCAAGGAACGCAGATCAGGTTCAAGAGCAGGCATAGTGGAGCGGCTGGAATTGAAGAAATTGAACTGGTTTACGAACCTCAAGCAGCCATTATTGAACCTGCCCCTTTAGAGATTTGGCTGACAGAGCGCTACAGCCTATGGACTAAACCTGGAAACAGGCTTTACCGCCTGGATATCGGGCATCCGCCTTGGCGCCTTCAATATGTTAAAGGAGAAATCACAGAAAATTCTCTTGCTGGTTTTCTGCCCGAACAATTGCATCGACTGCGTCCGGTAACCCATTACAGCTCTTCGATGGAAGTGTTGTTTTATCCGCCGGCCATCGAAAAAAACGTAAAAAACCGCTGAAGCCGAAGCTTTAGCGGTTTTCTTTTTTGGTTAGGATGTGATAAAGTCGCCGCCGTTGACATGGATTGCCTGGCCGGTCACATAAGTTGAATCTTTTGATGCGAAATAGACATAGGCCGGCGCCACTTCTGAAGGCTGTCCGCGGCGTTCCATCGCTGTTTCGCCGCCGTGCTTGCCGACTTTTTCAGCATCGAACGTGGCCGGGATAAGCGGAGTCCAAATCGGCCCTGGTGCCACGGAGTTGACGCGGATGCCTTTGTCTGCAAGGTTTTGGGAAAGCGAGCGTGTAAAGGCCGTGATTGCACCTTTTGTCGATGAATAATCGATGAGTGACGATGAGCCGCGGTAAGCGGTAACCGATGACGTATTGATGATCGAATCGCCTTTTTGCATATGCGGTACCGCTGCTTGGCTCAAGTAAAACATACTGAATATATTCGTTTCGAATGTTTCCATCAATTGATCGGGCGTAATTGCCAGGAAGTCATCCTGCGGAAATTGCTTGCCTGCATTGTTGACTAGAATGTTCAGTCCGCCAAATTCAGCGATGACGTCATCAACGAGCTTTTGGCAATTTTCAGAGTCACCGATGTCCGTTGCTGATTTGAACGCTTTAGCGCCATAAGATTCGATGGCTTTAACTGTATCCTCTGCGTCTTCATGCTCATCCAAATAAGCGATGGCTACATTTGCCCCTTCTTTTGCAAATGCTACTGCTACGGCACGGCCAATTCCGCTGTCGCCGCCGGTAATCAACGCTGTTTTCCCTTTGAGTTTGCCTGAACCTTTGTAATCTTTATCATCGTAAATCGGTTTTGGCGACATTTCTCTTTCAGAGCCAGGCTGGTGCGACTGTTCCTGCGGTTCAATTTCTTTGTCGATTTTTTCGAATTTATCTTCTGCCATGATGGATTCCTCCTTGGTTCGGTTAGCTATAAAGTCAATATTCCCGCTGCGCCCTCCGCTAAACGCTATTACGCGAAGCCATTCCAAAACTATGGAAAGGACTGCCTTTTCCTGAAGATGAGATAAAATAGCCCGGCAAGTGCGGACAAGAGGCTGACGGCTGATGCAACACCAAAATAAGGAGGCCTGTAAGTGAATTCGACTGCATTCATACCCGCTTCGATGGGGACGGCGACAAATGCATAATTGGCTTTCAGCACCGGTGTCTTTTCGCCGTTTACCGATGCTTTCCATCCGCGCTCATAAGGGATGCTGAGAAATAAATACTCATCTTGCTGAACGTTATCGTAATCGAGCGTAACTTTACTGCCATCGATTTCAATATTTGACGCGCCTGAAGCTTTCTGAACCTGAGCTTCCAGCACTTCGTAGGTTTCTTCAAAAACCTGGAGTTCTGTCAGCCGGTAATTGCCTTGAGGGAGTCGGATTTTCACGTTTTCATCAGCCGGGATGCGCAAAGTCAAGTCGTCGACGTATGTCCGGTAGATGGAGTCGTTTGCTTTGCGGCTTGTTTCATATCCATTCACTGTCAGGATGAATCCTTCACTCGAAGCTTCATTCTCCAAATGGAATGATACGTAAAGGTCGCCTTCCAAAACTGCGCCGTCTTTGCGCGTCAAATCGATTCCGCCGGTTTCGCCTCGGACTTCCAATAACCCGTTATCGTAAACGGCAGCTTGTTCATGGATTTGATATTGCAGAGTTTGATCTGCCGTCGAAAGGGGTGCTGGGCCGCCTTCGCCGTCCAGCACGATTCCGTTGAGCATGGCGTGTTCCCGGACGAGCGGAGGGGACGTTTCGAGCCCTACCTCGGAATAGGAATCAGAGGCGGAACGGGCGAAAGGCAGATTATTGGTATTCCGGTAAACGACAAAGTTTTCCGAAGCAGTCAGCTCTTCGAAGCCATAGGGAACATTCGGATCACCTTTTTCCAAAATGGTGTATTTGCCTTGCAGCAGGCTGTGGAGATTGGCGCGGTTGCCCAGTGAAGCATAACGGCTGACACTTTCACGGCCCATATCGATTTCCAAATCATATAGATAGAAATACAATAAATTTTTATTCAGAATACTGGAGTATGCGCTCAGCCCTCGGAATTCCTGAACAATCGGCGTATTGTTGCGGATGTCTTCCATCCAGTCGATGCGGTACATCGGATCGCTTTCCTGCGAATGGATTTCTTCCAGCAAACCTCTGATCTCAACGGAGTCATATCCTGTGGTAGTCAGCAGCTCTTCGTTTACATTTTTAATGCGGCCAATTTCAAGGATCGCATCGGCCTGATAGAAATTTGCAAACACGACAGCGGAAGCTACTATATAGACGGCCAAGATTTTTTTCAGCAGCGGCCGCGGCCAGCGAATGGCCGCCGCGAGCAGCAGTATGGCTGCCGGCAGTGACAGTGAAACAAATACCGCTTGCCATGATCCAGCGTCAAAACCTTGGTCTATTCGAATAGCCAAGTTGTAGGCCAGCAGGGCAAAGGCGGAAGATGCAATGAGCTGGCGCATGGTGAGGCCGCCAATGCGTTCCAAGCCTGCCGCTACTGCGCCGCCGCTCACAAATGCCATGAAATATTCCCAACGGTATTGCGGAGCGGAGAAGCCGTTGAAAAGGCTTGCCGCAATCGGGCTGTAGTGAAGCAGCACACCGATTAATGCGAACAAAGCGAATAAGCGGAACAAGCGGCTCCGATGGAAAGCGGGAATCGTCCAAAATAGCAAAAAAATCGCTGGCAAAACAATGTAGCGGCTGGTGAACAGGATGTTATCCGTCAAATTCACCCACTCGATGTCTTGTTGGAAAGCTGGACGATGATTGTTCAGATAGGCATAGACCGCTGGCACAAAAGATATTGCACTGATGCCAAGCCCGAGAAGGCCAAAAACAAAAAAAGTGCCGATGGCTTTCCTTTTTGGAATTTCCGATTCAGTTAGCGGGAAAAAAAGGCGCACCATTATGTATATGGCTGTGAGCATCATATTGATGTATGCAAAATAGAAGTTGTCGATCAGCGAAATGGCTATGGCAAATAGGAACCAGCCAGGTTTTTGCTCCCTGAAAACTTTTTCCACACCAAGAATCAGCAGCGGCAGCCATAAATAGGCGTCAGCAAAGAATTCCCAATACACTGTATGGCGAAAATACATACCCGGCAAGCCGTAAAGCGCAGCGCCAGTAAGCGCGGAAAGCCTGGAAATGCCCATATAGGCGAACACTCTGGCAGTAATGAACAAAACGAAAGCCAATCGAATGATGCTGATAAAAACAGCGGCATTGGCCCAAAACAGCACATCTGTCGATTCGATGACGTGGAGGCTTTCAAGAGCAAACACCACAGCGGCCGTAATCAGAAAAACGATCGATGTGGAAAAATAGTAGGAGAGTTCGCTGAACGTCCCTGCGCCAAGCCCAAAATCGAATGAATAGAAAAATTCGCCCCTGCTGTATTGTTCATATAATAGCTTTTTGAACGGCATCATCTGGGAAGCGCCGTCATCAATGCCAATCATAAAGTGGCCGCGCGTCCATTGGGAAAGGAAAACCGCGTGTCCAGCAGCTGACAATACAAGACAGCTGAAGAACAAAAGGACATTCGGGTATTTCCACTGCATGCTATCACCAGCTTTCGGGTTATTTGGAGCGTGCCGGACCCTTCATGATTCTCCTTGAAACGAGAAACGTAATCGGCACTGTAAACAGAACGGCCGCGAATGGAGCGATGTTGCTGCTTAGATGCATGAATTCCACAAACACGTAAATAAGGATTGTAGAAACTGACATATTGACTACCTGTGTCAGCGGGAAATAAAGATATTTTTTAAGTGTCGGCTTTACTTTGTACGTAACGTAAGAGTTTAAGAAGAAAGAAACATTTAAAGAAATCAGAAAGCCGAGGACATGTGCAAGCAGGTACGGCAGCCCAGCTCCTGTATGGAGCAGCAAATAGGTACTGTAATAAGTGATGGTGTTGATGACGCCGACGACGACAAAGCGGTTGAATTCCGTATTCAGGCGGTTAAGGTGCATCGTATTCGTCCACATTGCTGATATCGACCAGAAAATTCGGGCGCTGCTTTGACTCATTGTAAATGCGTCCAACGTACTCACCGATCACGCCAAGACTGATCAATTGGATGCCGCCCAGAAATAGAATAGCCGTAATCGTTGTGAAATAGCCGGGGGCACCGATGCCGTTTACCGTAATATTATAGAATGTCACGCCAATATAGATGATAGAAAGGACCAGAACAATGAAGCCTGTATAAAAGCAGATGCGCAAAGGTTTCATGTTGAAGGAAATGATGCCATCTATCCCGTAATTCACAAGACTGCCAAAAGACCATTTGGAATCTCCGGCTGTGCGCGATACATTTTCGTAGGCAATGGTCTTTTTGCTTAAGCCGATCCAAGAATAAAGGCCTTTTGAAAAACGATTGCTCTCGCTCAGTTGAAGAATCGCATTGATGGCTTTGCGGCTAAGCAAACGGAAGTCGCCTTCGCCGTCCGCAAAATCGACGTCGGTGACAAAGTTCACTAATTTATAGTAGAAGGAAGAGAACGCACTGCGCACTTTACTGTCACCGGTTCGCGTTCGCTTTGCAACGACTTGGTGGAATCCTTCTTCGAATCCGCTAAACATTTCGCTGATTAATTCTGGCGGATGCTGAAGGTCGCTGTCCATCAAAATGGCAGCATCTCCTTTTATGCGTTTCAGTCCAGCAAACAATGCGCCTTCCTTGCCAAAGTTACGCGTCAGTGAAATATATTTGACGTTGGCGTGTTGATCCGCAAGCGCCAGAATTTCCTGCAAAGTTCCATCGCTTGAGCCATCATTGATGAACATAATTTCGTAATCGAACGGAAGCGGATTCAGTTCCTGGGATAATTTTTTGTACATGAATTTGATATTGGCTTCTTCGTTATAAGCGGGAACGACTATGGAGATTAATACCACATAAAGGGCTCCTTTCGAGTCAACGGTCGATAAATTAGGCTGTCTGTAGTTGTTTACCCATCGCATTTTATTAATATGCAATTCTCTTGCTGCATAAACGAAACTTATTTGCCCGATGAACGTATAGAATAATACCGGCTGTTATTCCGGAGCTGCGGCGGTGGGGGCTTTTCAATCTTAGGAAAAATGCGGCACAAGACTTTTTGAGGATTTTGTGCAGGAGCAGCTCATTTTTATGTCCCGAAGCGAGGGATAAAAAGGTGCTTCTTTAATTCTTCCTATATGTACAAGACGCAGAATTGGTAAAACGGTTCCAGCTGCAATTGGGATTGGAAACCCTTAATAATTGAAATTTTCCGGATTTACAAATAGACTTATAAAAGAGTACATAAAAATGAATGGAGAGTGCAAAAAGAATGGCTATTAACCTGGTAAAAGGTCAAAAGATCGATTTAACAAAAGGACGTTCCTCTCTATCAAGCATTATGGTCGGATTGGGCTGGGACCCTGTTGAAACAAAGAAAAGCGGCGGATTTTTGGGCGGCTTGCTTGGTGGAGGCGCAGGAGGCGGTTCAGAAGTGGACTGCGACGCTTCAGTTATCCTATTGGATGAGAACGGCAAACTGAAAGGCAAAGAAAACCTGATCTATTTCGGCAACAAGAAAAGCAAAGATGGCAGCGTTGTCCATTCAGGCGATAACTTGACAGGAGCTGGCGAAGGCGATGACGAAACGATCCAAATCGATTTGAAAAAGATTTCGCCATCAGTCCACCGTCTGGTCTTCGTTGTCAATATCTATAACGCAAAACAGAAGAAGCAAGATTTCGGCATGATCCAGAACGCTTTTATCCGTTTAGTGGACAACCAATCCAAAGAAGAACTTATCCATTACAACCTCACTGAGAATTATGCAGGGAAAATGTCATTGATTCCTGGGGAACTTTATCGCCAAGGCTCAGAATGGAAATTTTCCGCTATCGGTGAAGGCACAGTGGATGCAGATATCGGCTCAATCGCAAACAAATACGCTTAAGGAGTGCATGCGCAATGGCAATCAATTTATCAAAAGGTCAAAAAGTAGATTTAACGAAATCAAATCCGGGTCTTACAAATGTAGTTGTCGGATTAGGCTGGGATACGAACAAATATGACGGAGGCCAGGACTTTGACTTGGATTCATCGGTATTTCTTTTAAACGCAGACGGCAAAGCAGCTTCTGAAGCTGACTTTATTTTCTACAACAACACGATTGGCGCCGCCGGTTCAGTAGAGCATACAGGCGACAACAAAACAGGTGAAGGCGACGGGGACGATGAGCAAGTCAAAGTTACCTTGTCGACAATTCCATCAACAATCGAACGCGTAACGTTCGCAATCACGATCCACGATGCGGAAAACCGCGGCCAAAACTTTGGCCAAGTAAGCAATTCTTACGTTCGCATTGTCAACGGCGACTCCAATGAAGAGCTGATCCGCTACGATCTTGGAGAAGACTTCTCAATTGAAACGGCAATTGTCGTTGGGGAACTTTACCGCCATGGTGCTGAATGGAAATTCAATGCAATCGGCAGCGGCTATCAGGGCGGCCTTGGCTCACTCGTCAAAGACTTCGGCCTCGACAGCTGATTTGAAAGCAGAAAAGCAAGGAGGCTGTCTCCTTGCTTTTTTTATACTAATAAAGAAGTTGTTATTTTTTTACATCGCTTCGGACGCTTTGGGCATGGCTCTCGCCATGAGCCGAGAAGAACACTCGTCTCATTGCTTCGCCTAGCCCCTTGACGCGCCTCAGCTAAGATATCTCTCGATATGGAGCAAAACAGTGGAGACGCCTGCGGGAAAGCGAGGCAGCCGAGACCCCGCAGGGAGCGAAGCGACTGAGGAGGCTTGGCGCTCGCCCGCGGCAAGCGAAGCTGTTTTGCGGAATATCGAAGAGTATAAAATATTAATTTAACTTATATATTAATTCCGCTATTAATTTTAGGTGCTTGCTGTTGCGGCGGGGCCGGGAGGAAAGAAGTTATGAAACATTTTGGCGTATTGAACGATTCTGATTTAAAAACCTTTTTTAAATATACCCCGGCAGAATTCAACCGAGATGCAGAACGGGAAACATTGGGATTGGCTTTGGGAGCTGCGCTGTACACGCCTGGTTCGAGGCAGGATTTCGCCAATAAGATATTATCCGGACAATACAGCCGCGATGCGTTTGCTGGATTGACGACGTTGATCGTTTGCCTGGAGGATGCTGTTGCAGACTCGCAGCTATTGGAGGCGGAAGAAAATGTCGTTCAGGAGCTGAAGAAGTTGGAAAAAGCGAAGGTGTTTCAGCTAGAGGCTGGACCGGCTCTTTTCCTGCGGATTCGCAATGCGCAGCAACTCGATAAGATGACGGCTTTATGCGGCACCTCCTTAAGCGTTTTGACCGGCATCGTCTTTCCGAAATGCGAACCGGAAAACCTTTTGGCATTCTTTCCAGCGCTTGACCGCGCCAGTGCGGCGGCAGGGCGCAATTTATACGCTCTCCCGCTTCTTGAAACGAAAGAAGTGCTGTATTCCGAAACGCGCAGCCAAGCGCTGCAGGAAATCCATGAAATATTATTGGAGGAAGTGGACCGGGTTTTGACGGTGCGAGTCGGTGCCACCGATTTTTCGAGTTTGTACGGGTTGCGCCGTCCCGCAGATCGGACAATTTACGATGTCCACGTAATCAGGGACTGCTTAGCCGATGTACTGAACCGGTTCGGCAGAGCCGAAGACGGTTTTACCGTGTCAGGGCCTGTGTATGAACATTTCTCTGCCAACCGGCAAGGCTGGCTCGCAAGCATTCCAGAGAAGGTGTTATGGGAAGAAGTGCAATTGGATGCCCTTAACGGTTTCAAAGGCAAAACGTGCATCCACCCGTCCCAAATAATGATCGTCAATGCCGGTTATATCGTTTCGCTCGAAACTTATACAGATGCGGCATTGATTCTGTCTGAAAGTGATTCGCATAATGGCGTACTGCAAAGCCCGACCCGCAACAAAATGAACGAAGTAAAACCGCATTTGAGCTGGGCAAAGAAAATTGCTGCCCAGGCGGAAGTCTATGGGGTGCTGAATGAAAACTTTAAACCAATCGATGTCCTCAACCACATTCGAGCAAGTCAATTATCAAAACAATTATAAATTATGGGACTCTCTGGAATTATTGGTGAAAGTGAACCGATCTTTTCAGGGGCTGCCGGTGGAATCGCTTTTTTCGATGGCTCTTCGGGTCAATAAAAAACGGCAATTCCTATTTGTCAGCAAGCTGATTGCCAAACACTTAGCGGTCAATCCAGCCGTTGCTTTGGGCACCGGTACTTTGCTGGCTTCTTTGCTGATGGAAAAAGAGAATCTCCCTGCCCCGCCGCAGACACAAAAGCTGGCGCACATGATCGGGAAGGGAGTTCCCGATCCGGCTTTGCTGAAAAAAGCATTGGAGTATCGGGTCGCTTTGCCGGAGAAAACGGTTTTTATCGGAATGGCGGAAACGGCTACCGGATTGGGCCATTCTGTTTTCCAGCATTTTGAAGATGCTTTTTATATCCATACAACACGAGAAAACATAAACGAGCTGGTTCCATCTTTTGTTTTCGAAGAAGAACATTCCCACGCGACTTCCCACAGAGTTTATGCTCCAAAAGGAATGCTCGAAGATGCGGAAGCCATCGTACTTATTGATGACGAGATCTCTACGGGCAATACCTTGATCAATCTCATAAAAGCCCTGGATGATCAATTCCCGGGCAAAAAATATACATCCTTGTCGATACTCGATTGGCGCAATGAAAAACAGCGGCAAAATGTCAGCCAGCTTGAATTGGACCGGAACATCAGCATCGCAGTCCTTGCTTTAATGGATGGAGAATTCGAACTTCGGCACGGTTCATCGCCTGAAGACGGAGAGCTGGAGAATTTGTCAGGAACGAGCGGCGCGCAATTGGAAGAAATCGCATTTGTAAAACCATTGCCGCATCAATCGGCTACGGGTCACAGATATATTCCGCTGACTGGCCGCTTCGGCTTGTCCAGCACTGCCCATCTTGAAATCGCCAGCTGGGCAAACCAGGCTACAGCGCTGGCCGGAGAGCTGGCAGCAAATGAAAAGCCGCTGGTAATCGGAATCGGCGAGAATATGTATTTGCCGCTCCGCTTTGCTTTGGAACTGGACAGCCATGCACTTGTCCAAACAACTACGCGAAGCCCGATTTTTGCTTCTGACACCAAAGAATATCCGATCAAAGAAAAAGTGAAATTCAGCTTGCCTGATGCTGACGGGGTGAACCAGTTCCTCTATAACGTGCATAAGCTTGATATAACAACGATATATTTGCTGGCTGAGTCTGTCACATTAGAACAAGAATGGCAGCCGCTGATTTCTTATTTAGAGAAAAAAGCGCCTGTCAAATGGATTTCTCTGACGAACAAGAAAGCGGGGGACGGAGCCTGATGATTGAAGCAGGATTGGTCAAAACAAGCTATTCGAAGGAAGATATCACTTTTTTATTGAAAGATGTAACAGATGATTTTACCGAAAGTACACTTGAAGAACGTGAACAAGCGGTTCAAGCGGGAGCGCATTATGCAGAGCGTCTGCCGATTGAATACGTACCGTCCCAGGAATACACAAAACTGTATCATGCTACAGTCGAAAAAACCAAGTCATATTTGGGTTCTCTGGTGGGCCTTGTGGCGCGCCGCATCCATATGAATGCGGGGACAGATGATATTGTATTGGTTTCTCTTGCGCGCGCCGGCAGCCCGATCGGCATTTTAATCCGCCGATACGCTCAGCAGATTTTAGGCATGGATTGGCCGCATTACAGCGTGTCGATTCTGCGGGACAAAGGCATCGATGAAAAAGCGATGGAAGCTATCTGCGGAAAACACCCCGGAAGCCGCATCCAATTCGTTGACGGCTGGACTGGAAAAGGTGCCATCCAAAAAGAACTGACCAAATCAGTTGCGCTTTTGAATGAGAAAAATGGCTGGAGCCTGAAAGACGATATGGCGGTCTTGGCCGATCCCGGCGCATGTGCCGTGTTGTTTGGTACAAGGGAAGATTTCCTGATTCCAAGCGCTTGTTTGAATGCCACAGTGTCCGGGCTTGTGAGCCGAACCATTTTAAATGAAAAATACGTTGGCAAGGATGATTTTCACGGCGCGAAGTTCTATGCCGAACTGCTCCAGGATGACTTATCCAATGATTTCATCAATCAGGTAACTGCTGAATTCAAGGGAACAGCGGATGCAGTGAAAAAAGCCGCCGAAAGTTCTCCAGCAACAGCAGAGCGGACGTGGCAAGGCATGCGTGAAGTGGAAGAAATCGGCGATAAAATGTACAGTGAACGGAATTACCACTTGGTCAAACCAGGGGTCGGCGAAACGACGCGCGTCCTGTTGCGCCGCAGTCCATGGAAAGTGTATGTCCGGGAACTCGATAATCCGGATGTGCAGCATATCTTGATTTTGGCGAAAGAAAAAGGCATCGAAGTCGAAGAAGTGCCAACCTTATTTTATCAGGCAATCGGCTTGATCAGATCGGGGAAAGAATTATGACAATCCTTTTTGCGAGTGATCTGGATCAGACTTTGATTTATTCCCGCCGCTCAATGGGGCTTGATGTCTCGGAGGCAGAGTTGCGGGAAGTGGAGCGTTTTGAAGGCAATCCGCAGTCGTTTATGACCGGAAAAAGCCAGCAGGCGTTATGGGAACTGTCGGAATCTGCATTTTTCCTGCCGGTGACAACAAGGACGCAAGCGCAATACGAGCGGGTGACCGGGATTTTCAAGGATGGTGATGCGCCTCGTTTCGCGGTTGTTTCAAATGGCGCTGTCATCTTGGAAAATGGGCAGCCGATTAAGGAATGGTCTGAAAAGCTGCGCCAGCAATGCGCCAGTGATAAAACGGTCATCGAAGAACTGATGCCGAAAATAGAGCAGCATTTTTCAGAAGATTGGGTACTGCGTGTGCGCCAGGCCGATGATTGGTTTGTTTACCTGATTGTCGACCGCGAACGTTTTCCGGAAGAGAAATTAGGCGAATTCACGAAGATTTTCCGTAAAATCGGTTGGGATATGTCTTTGCAGGGGCGCAAGCTTTACTTCATGCCAGTCAGCATTACGAAAGCAGGCGCTATGGAATATGTAAAAGAACGTGTCAACGCAAGCTTTGTTGCGGCGGCCGGAGATTCGTTATTGGACCATTGCCTTCTCGAAAGTGCGGATTTGGGGCTATTTGCTGCCCACGGGGAAGCAGTGAAGAGCAGCATTGCGATTTCATCCCATATCGAAGTCACTAGACAAAGCGGCATCAGAGCAGGGGAAGAAATTCTTGAACGCATCGCGAAAGTAGTCTTGCAATATAAATAAAGGATGAGGGGGATTCCCATGGTTCAACTGCATCCGGTCCGCGTGAGAACGTGGGATCCGGAAAAACTGGGTGAATGGCTGGCTAAACCGCTGGTTGCGCATCCGGAAACGAAAGTGGAAGGCGAAACCATAACGTATCCACAGCTGCTGGGGCAATTTCTTGGCATGCCGCTGGATACTGATGATTATTTCGCAGCTATTTATGATTTGCTGGAAGGAGCGGATGGTCGGCTGATCCGCCTTTCAGGCAACATGAATAAGCAGATTTCAGGAGAGCGTCTGCGCAGCCTTCAGGATTTATTCGAAATGAATAATAAGGAAAAGGGGCTGTCCCCTAGCCGCATCGTAGCCTTTCTGGATGGCAAGGGTTTGCTTCCCCGATTGAAGGACGCGGGCTTGAATCGGCGGATCCGCCTCATCATGATTGACGTGTTGAAGGAATTCCAGGAGCAGTCTGGCGGCAGCACGACGATTTCTTCTTTCCGGCGCGTGGCAACCGATCTCGTGAAATGGACGTTCAACCATGTGGAGCCGGAGCTGGATAAATTGGTGCTTGAAAAAGGTTTGCCTGGATTTTTATGGTACGGGGAAACGACAGAAAGCGAAAAATGGTTTATGAAATTCGCCGCGAAATTCGGCTTCCATCTGATTGTCTACGACCCTGAAGGCAAGCAATGGCTGGAAGATGCTCTCGGTGAGAAAGATCTGCCGTCGCATAGTTTCCAGATAACAGCCGATGAGGTGCCGCCTTTTCCGCTGGAACGGCCGGAGAGAGTTGGGACTGTCGCCTTCCGGGCAACGCAGGAAGTGGACCGGCTATTGCATCACGATGATTCAGGACTGTACAAACCTTTCCAATTCAAATCCTATACAACAAAGTCAGTGCGCTTGAAAACGACGATTGATGAAGCTTTTATATTGGCAAAAGAACGGGCGATGGTTCGGCCCTCATTCGCAGTAGAACGTGGAAGCGTCATCATTCCCGTCGTCTTTGCAAAAGTGATGGGCATTGAAAAAGACCGCAAGCGTTTTTGGGACAATATCCATGGCCTGGACGACCGTGATGACACGCTGCTGGTCCGCAGCTTCCCGTTCATCGAAGAGCGGAAAGGCAATCAGCAATTCCATTACCGTGCAGCGCTGGGAAAAGACGGCCGCTTGGATCCGGAAAAGATGAAGACCGCCAATTGGTGGAAATACGGGCGTCTGCCAACAGGTTTGCAGACGGCTTTATGCGAAGCCATCGCGCGCCACGTCGAAAAACCGATGCTTTCCCCGCAACCGGGAGAGTCTCTGGAAGACTTGAAGCTGTACCAGTTTTCGCAATCGATGTCGCTGCCGGATCCGGTCATCAAACTGATCCAACAATTCGACTATCCGCAATTCGTCCCGACGCTCTTGTTTTATAATGAAGAAAAAGACGGTGAATTGAGCCGTGCAGATGCCAATGCGATCGCATTGATCCACACTTTCGGATTGGATGTAATCATCATCAATCCGCAAGCGCATCAAGACATCGAACGGTGGATCGATGCGGATTTGATCGACACGCATTGGCTGGACGACAGAAGCTACGACGAACCATATAGAGAACCGTCCGTGGTGAAAAAGATGTTCAGAAAATGGCTTTAACCATAAAAGGAGGGAAAGTTGATGAACACGATGCCGAATCATATGGAAGAACAAGAACTAGCAATGCAGAACGAAAACGAACTGAAAGTTCAGCTGAAGAAAGACCCGGAAGTCCTGCAATTGGCTGCAAAAATCAATCCGAAAAACCAAATTGAATTATTGGAGTTTGGACGCGAGCCGGCAAATGAAATTTCGGCATTTACGGGCAAAGTCTTGAACACGGTCCAAGCGAACAGCATGGAAGAATCCAGTGAGCTGCTGAAGCAACTCGGCAAAATCATGGACAAATTCGACAAAAAAGATTTTGTGGAGAAAAAAGGTTTTCTAAGCAAAATGTTCAATAAAGGCAATAAAGTGATCGAACAATTATTCAGCAAGTATCAAACGATGGGAACGGAAATTGATAAAGTCTACGTTGAAATCACGAAATACGAATCCGAAATGAAGAAATCCACTACAACGTTGGAAGAATTGTATGACAAGAACTTCCAGTATTTTATGGAGCTGGAAAAATACATCGCGGCAGGCGATGTAAAAATCGATGAACTGAAGCAGCAATTGCCGGGCGTCCAAGCCAAAGCAGAAAGCGGCAACCAAATGGCGCTGATGGAATTGAATTCATTGCAGAACGCCATCGAATTGCTGGAACAGCGCGTCTATGATCTGGAGATGGCGAAGCAGGTTTCCTACCAGTCAGCACCGCAGATCCGTATGCTGCAGCGCGGCAATACGAAGCTTATCGGAAAGATCAACTCCGCTTTCGTCACGACAATCCCTATTTTCAAAACAGGCTTGATCAATGCGATTGCCGCGAAACGCCAAAGTTTGGTTGCTGAAGGCATGAATGAACTTGACCGCCGAACAAACGAAATGCTGCTGAAAAATGCCAATGATATCTCGCGCCAAAGCGTCGATATCGCACGCATGTCAGGCCAGCCGAGCATCAAGATTGAAACGATTGAGCAGACATGGGAGACGATTATGCAAGGCATGAATGAGACCCGTGCAATTGAAGATGAAAACCGTAAAATGCGCGAACAAGGGCGTTTGCGCATCGAAGAATTGCAGAAGAAATACGAAGATACCCAGCGCAAAGCTACTTAATCTGAGGAGGAATTCAATATGACATCGATCAATTTGACTAAAGGCCAGAAAATCGATTTAACAAAGACCAATCCAGGATTAACGAAAGTCCTTGTCGGGCTTGGTTGGGACACCAATAAATACAGCGGCGGAGGAGACTTCGACTTGGATGCGTCCATTTTCCTTGCAGCGGAAAACGGCAAATCACGTGGACCTGAAGATTTCATCTTCTACAATAACCTGACAGGCGGCAACGGATCAGTCGTCCATACCGGCGATAACTTGACAGGCGAAGGCGACGGCGACGATGAGCAAGTGATTGTGGACTTGCCGAACGTGCCTGCCGATGTCCATAAAGTGGTGTTCACGGTCACAATTCATGACGCGGAAAGCCGCGGACAGAATTTTGGCCAAGTATCAAACGCTTTTATCCGTGTAATGAACGAAAACAGCAACCAGGAAATCCTGCGCTATGACCTTGGTGAAGACTTCTCGATTGAAACAGCTTTAGTTGTCGGTGAACTTTACCGCCACGGCGCAGAGTGGAAATTCAACGCGATCGGCAGCGGTTATCAAGGTGGACTTGCGGCTTTGGTCAGCGATTTCGGATTAAATTAATCAAAGAGTTTTAACTAAAGGCTGTCCCGGAAGTCATAATACATGGCTTCGGGACAGCCTTTTTCAATTGGGTCTTCGGTCTCAGAAATTCGGGTTCCGAAATATAGGGAAGATGATGCAATATTTTATGAATTGGCATTATTCAACATCATTTTTTCAATTTATGCTATTCTCGAAAAGAGAGTAATGCGATAAGGAAAGGATGAGTTGGATGATGGATATCGAACAGATCAAGGGAATTCGGCGGGCTTTGCACCAGAATCCGGAGCTTGGCGGGGAAGAATGGGAGACGTCTAAACGTATTCAGCAAGAGCTTGAAAAGGCAGGGATCCCATTCAAAACCGGATTTGCGAAAACCGGTGTGCTCGGCATCATTGAAGGAGGCGCAGCTGGCGGCACGGTGGCGCTGCGTGCAGATATTGATGCATTGCCGATTTCCGAGAAAACGGCTGTCGACTTTAAATCCAAGGCGGCAGGGAAAATGCATGCCTGCGGACACGATGCCCACACAGCCATGCTGCTTGGCACTGCGTTCAAACTGAAAGAAATGCAAGACCAGCTGCCGGGGCGCGTGCTGCTGGTGTTTCAGCCGAATGAGGAATCGACGCCAATCGGCGGGGCGCGTCCGATGATGGAAGACGGTGTATTTGATGAGTTTAAGCCGGATGTCATTTTCGGGCAGCATGTGTGGCCGGATTTGCCAGTCGGCCAGATCGGCATACGTGACAAAGAAATGATGGCGGCTTCCGACCGGCTGATTTTTACGATCAAAGGGGCGGGCGGACACGCAAGCATGCCGCATCAAGGCAAAGATGCCATCGTCATCGCCGCGGAATTCATTTCTTCGCTGCAGTCGATTGTCAGCCGCAATGTCAATCCACTGGAATCAGCGGTCTTAACACTCGGCACAATCAGCGGCGGCTATCGCTATAATGTCATCGCAGACCGGGTGGAATTGAACGGCACCGTCAGAACGTATAGCAGCAAAGCCAAAGAAACGGTGAAACGGAGAATCGACAGCCTCGTAAAAGGTTTTGCAGAAGCGTTTGAAACGGAAATCGATTATGAATACATTGAAGGCTATGACGCGACGGTCAATACGCCGGAATGGGCAGAGCTGATCCGCGGCCGCGCTGTTGAAACGCTGGGGGCAGAAGCGGTGCCGGCAGTAGATCCTTCTATGGCAGGTGAAGACTTTTCGCGCTTTTTGGCAGAGTATCCGGGAGCTTTCTACTGGCTGGGCTGTGCACGAGAAGGCGAAGAAAAATCGAAGCCGCTCCATGATCCGGAATTTTACTTCAACGAAGATGCCCTGGAAATCGGCATCAATACGATGGTCGATGTGACGGTCAACGCCTTGGAAAAACTGAAAAAATGATGGGCAGCTGGGCTCTGGCCTTTGCCTTTGCTGCTTGCAGAACCAAGCGGAAAAGAATAATTGAAAACAATTTTTATGCAGTTAAATTTAGAAAATGTTGAATAATGGCAGAATTGATGTATATAATACTGTTTAATTGAATAAAAATTCTTTTACTTCGGGAGGCGCAATATGAAGAAAACAGAAAAAAAGACTGAAAAGACGGGTATTTTTATCCGCTTCTTGAACGCTATCGAAAAGATCGGAAACAAGCTGCCAGACCCATTCATGATCTTTGTGTATTTGGCCGTGGCCGTTATGGTCAGCTCATTTATTTTCAGTTTGTTTGATGCATCTGTTGTGCACCCGGGGACAGGCGAAACGCTTGCCATCCAGAATTTATTGTCCTGGGCTGGATTGGAATACATAATCACGTCGATGCTGACGAACTTCACGGGCTTTGCACCGCTTGGCACGGTCCTTGCCGTGATGCTGGGAATCGGCTTGGCTGAAAAAGTCGGATTATTGGAAATTGCCATTCGTAAAACGATCTTGAAAGCGCCGGCAGCATTGGTTACCTACGCAATCGCTTTTGTGGGGATCATGGGAAATATTGCATCAGATGCTGCACAAATCTTGATTCCGCCTCTTGCCGCAATGGTCTTTTATAAAATCGGACGCCATCCGCTTGCAGGGCTTGCCGTTGGCTTTGCCAGTGCCGGCGCAGGTTTCACCGCGAATTTATTGATTGTCGGAACGGATGCATTGCTTTCGGGTATTTCTACGGAAGCTGCCGCTATTTTGGACGATCAACTTATAGTGACGCCAGCCGATAACTGGTATTTTAATATGGTTTCTGTTTTTGTGTTGACGATTGTAGCAGGTTTGATTACGGAAAAAGTCATCGAACCGAAACTTGGCAAATATGTAGGGGATACGGTCATTGACGTAAGTGCCGAAGAACATCCCAAAGCGAATAAAGGCTTGCGCAATGCGGGGCTTGCTGCATTGGCTTACCTCGCTGTTATCGCGTTGCTCATCTTTTTGCCTGGGTCATCGCTCCGAAACGAAGATGGCGGAATGATTCCTTCGCCATTTTTGACAGGGATTGTGCCGGTGATCTTAGGGCTTTTCGTGGTCCTGGGTGTAGCCTACGGAAAAACTGTTGGAGTCATTAAAAATTCAAAGGATGCCGTCGGGTTTATGGCTGATTCCATTAAAGACATGTCCGGCTTTATCGTCTTGATATTTGCGGCCTCCCAGTTTATCGCCTACTTTACGTGGTCGAATATCGGAACGTGGATTGCGGTCAATGGCGCAGAATTACTGACGCAAATCAATTTCACGGGAATTTACCTCATTATCGGATATATTCTCTTTACCTCGATGCTGAACTTCTTGATTTCTTCCGGTTCTGCCAAATGGGCGCTGGAAGCACCGGTTTTCATACCATTGTTCATGCAGCTGGGCTATCATCCGGCATTTACGCAAATGGCTTACCGCATCGGGGATTCATCCACGAATATTGTGACGCCGCTGAATCCGTATTTTATCGTTGTTCTTTCCTTCATGCGTGAATACGATAAAAAAGCGGGAATGGGGACATTGATTTCATTGATGATTCCATATACGCTGTCGTTCTTGGTTGTATGGATTATCATGTTCCTGATTTTCTTCTATGCCGGCTTCCAATACGGACCAGGCATTACACCATTTTTGTAAGCAAGACGAACTGTAGACAGATGAAAAGGAGTAGATTCCATTATGGAAAAACTGGTTGGCGACGATTTACAGGAAGGCATGATCAAGTGGCGCAGGGATTTGCATAAGCATGCGGAATCGGGCTTTTTGGAAATGCGTACAGCATCGCTTGTGGCACCGTATTTAGAGTCACTCGGCTATGAATTGAAGTGGGCCCAAGACGTCATGAAAGCTGAAGAGCGCATGGGGGTTCCGTCAGAAGAAATTCTGGATGCCCATTATAGCTGGGCTGAACAAAATGGAGCAGATCTCGACTGGCTGCCGAAGTTCAAAGGCGGGATGACGGGAATTGTGGCGACGCTGCAAACCGACAAGCCCGGCCCAGTGCTTGCGTATCGCTTTGATATGGACGCGCTCGATATCCAGGAAGACATGGCAGAAGGGCATATGCCGTTTGAAAACGGCTTTGCTTCATTAAATGCCTCGAAAATGCACGCTTGCGGGCACGACGGGCATACATCGATCGGCCTCGGGTTGGCAAAAGCGTTGATGGACAATAAAGAAAAGTTGGCTGGAACGATCAAATTGATTTTCCAGCCGGCTGAAGAAGGGACGCGGGGCGCGAAGTCGATGGTGGAAGCGGGTGTCGTCGACGATGTGGACTTCTTCATCGCGATGCATCTGGGGACCGGCGTGCCGACAGGCGAATTCATCGCGGGCAATTCCGGTTTCCTGGCTACAACGAAATTGGATGTCGCGTTTAAAGGCGTAGCTTCGCACGCTGGCGGCAAACCGGAAGAAGGGCGCAACGCATTGACCGCTGCATCTTCTGCAGTTCTTGCGCTATACGGCATTCCGCGCCATTCTGCAGGGGCTTCACGCATCAATGTCGGCGTATTGGCTGCAGGTTCCGGCCGCAACATCATTGCGCCGCTGGCTGAGATGAAATTGGAAACGCGCGGTGAAACATCAGAAATCAATGATTACATCCGATCCCAGGCACTGGCTGTCTTGAACGGGGCAGCTGCGATGTACGGTGTTGAAGTGGAAGTGGACATCGTCGGTGAAGCGAAAAGCAGCATGCCGAGCAGCAAGCTGGTCGAAGATCTGGCGGCGATCGCCGAAGAATCTCCTTACTTCACTAAAGTGACAGCCTGGTCGACCGATGCGGCCGGATCTGAAGACGCTACTTATTACATGGAACGTGTGAAAGAGCTCGGCGGTTCGGCGACTTATTGCATCGTCGGCAGTGATTTGGCGGCAGGCCACCACAACGAGCGCTTCGACTTCGATGAAGCATCGATGCCGGCCGCTGTGGATGTACTGCTGCGCTCAGCATGGAATCTGAGCAATAAATAAGGCATAAGAAAAAGACAGGGCAGCGGGCCCTGTCTTTTCTTATGTCTTGTAAATGCCGCGGTTGCCGCGGTCACGTCAGGAATAACGAAAGCTGCGGGAAGACGATGACGATGATCAAAACGATAACGAATATCGCGAAAAATGGCACAACGCCCCTGATGACTTCTTCCACTTTCTCGCCAGTTATCCCACTGACAACAAAGAGATTGAGTCCAACCGGAGGGGTTATCATCCCAAGTTCCATATTGACAACCATGATGATTGCGAAATGGATGACATCAATTTCCAATGCAGTGATGATCGGCAAGAGAATCGGCAATGTAATCAAGATGATTGCTGTCGGTTCCAGGAACATGCCTAGGACGAAGAACAGCAAACTGATAATCAGCAAGAATGTCCATTTGTTAAAACCGCTGTCGCTGACCCATTGCGCAAAGCTTTGTGGAATCTGTTCCGTAGTGAGGAAAGTTCCGAGCACAAGTGCAGCTGCGATGATAAGGAAAATCATAGCTGTGGTGTTGATGGATTCGGTCAGAATGTTGCGGAACTGTTTTAAATTCAATTCACGGTAAACGAATATCGAGATGATCAACGAGTATAAAACCGCCAAGAATGATGCTTCGGTCGGTGTAACGACACCGGTATAAATGCTTCCCAAAATGAGGACCGGCATGATCAGTCCCCAGAATGATTTAAGCGTCGGGCGCCATCTTTCATTCAAAGGTACTTTAGGAGAACCGCCATAGCCTTTTTTATGGGCAACGATTACAGCATAAATGATGAGTGCTAAACCGAGTACCAAGCCAGGTATGATACCGGCGGAAAACAATTTGCCGGTGGACTGTTCTGAAACAGAGCCATACAAAATCAAAGGAATTGAAGGTGGGATCAAAATTCCCAGCGTCCCCGCAGATGCGACCAATCCCATGGAATACTTTTTATCGTAGCCCGCTTTGACCATCATCGGAATCATGATGGCGCCGATCGCCGCAGCAGTCGCTGGGCTGGAACCGGAAATTGCCGCAAAAACCATACACGTCAACACGGTAACGACCGATAGGCCGCCTTTTGTATGGCCGACCCATACACGTATTGCTTCAATCAAATACTTTGAAATTCCGCCTTGCGCCATGATTAAACCGGCGAAGACAAAACCGGGGATTGCCATAAGCGTCGTACTGTTGACGCCGGTAAACATCCGCTGAATAACGGTGTTCAAAGAAAAATCAACCATATACAAGCCGATGATGCTGGACATTGCCAAACTGATGGCAATCGGCACCCGCAATAATGCAAAGAAGAATAATAAGCCGATTACAATTACTGCTTCCATAGAATATCCTCCCCGTGGGTAACGTCTTCTTTCTTAATAAAGAATTTGTAGGCTTTTTCACAGAATCGGATAAACAGCAATGTACCGGCTATCGGCATGATCAAGTAGTTGATCCAGATTGGAAAGTTGAGATCGATGGTTTTGATTTGCTGTTCGTACGCGGTCATCACCATGTCCAGGCCAGTCCAGATAACGAAAACACTGAACGAGATGCCGACCACAAGGGTGAAGATTTGTGAAATTTTTCTGAAGGTCGGGCCTGCTCTGTCATAGATGATATCGATGGCAATATGCTTGTCTTCTTTCAAGGCAGTGGAAAATCCGATGAAAATTGCCCAAACCAGCATCATGGTGTAAATTTCTGTTGCCCAGCTTTGAGATGCCCCTATCACATAACGCATGAATACTGAATACAAACTGATTCCAATTCCAGCTAAAAATAAAACAGCTGAGAAAGCGCTTTCAATCCAATCTAATATTTTCATTCATTTTCCTCCTTATCCCGTTCATGTATTTTGGATACGAGATGTTAAATCAAATCATAATATAAGCGTTTTAGAATAACAAGACCAAATAGTAAAATTATTTAAAATATTTAAACGAGGCTTTGAATTTTTATAAAAGATTATCCAGCAATCTGCGGATCAAGGAAATTCTAAAAATGGATTGGAAGTCCCGCATAAAGCCAACAGATTGATTAGAGTAGTTATATTCTATGAAGAGCGGCTCAAAGGGCTTTGTGCTTAAATTTAAATCCTTCTTAGAGTGCGAAAAATCTCTGCTCTACACAAAATCAACTTTTAAGTGGAGTTGAAAATAGATAAATTAATGAATAGAATATACAAGAACTAACTGTTAGAAAATTAAAATTTTTCTTTACAATGTGAATTTGCTGTGATAATTTGGGGTTGAGTTGTATCCAATAATCAAGAATGAGGGGCCCGACTCTAAAACAGCAATAAAAGTTCAATGAAAAGGGAGGCGTTAACGGTAAAATGAAAACCCTTTCAAAAAACGGAATAGGCTGGGGAGCAACAAAGCAAAACAAACATACAAGGGGGAAGAGTACATGAAGAAGGTAACATTACTATTGTTTTTATTGATGGTCGGCTTTGTTTTGGCAGCTTGCGGAAGCGAGGAGTCGGGCGGCGGATCGGAAAGCGCGGATGGGGTTCAGGAAACGACGATTAAATTTTCTCACGTAGTAGCTGAAAACACACCGAAGCACCAGGGTGCATTGGCGATGAAAGAGTATATTGAAGCAGAATCGGATGGCAAGATCACAGTTGAAATCTACCCGAACAGTTCTTTGTTCGGTGACCAAGATGAATACCAAAACTTAGTATCAAATAACGTACAATTCATTGCTCCTGATTTATCTAAATTCGTAGGGAACAATCCTCAATTCAACGTTCCTTCATTGCCGTTCCTGTTTGACAACGATGATGAAGCCATCGCTTTCTGGGATGGGGAAAAAGGAACGGAAATTTTGGGAAGCCTTGAAGCAGATGGCGTGCTTGGTTTGAAAATGTGGCCAAATGGCGGAAAACATGTAACGAATAACGAACGCGCAATCACTTCTCCAGCGGATTTTAAAGGATTGAAATTCCGTACACAAGGCGGACAAGTTTTAGAAGCTGTCTATTCAACTCTTGGAGCTGGTTCGGAATCGATTCCATTCAGCGAACTTTACACTGCATTGGACCAAGGCGTAGTTGATGGACAGGAAAATACATTCAGCAACATCGAATCGAAGAAGTTTGATGAAGTACAAGAATTCATGACAATTATGAACCACACTCGTGTTGACTATGCGATCTTCACAAACACTGAATTCTGGGAAGGCATGAACGAAGAAACAAAAGCGATTGTTGAAGCTGGCGTTGAGGAAGGCACGAAAGTGGCGCGTGAAGAAGCCCTAACGTTGAACGAAAAAGCTTTGGAATTGATCAAAGAACGCGGTGAAATCGAAATCACTGAATTGACTCCTGAACAAGTTGAAGAATTCAAAACGGCTTTGGAGCCAATCTATGAAGAGTTTGAAGAGGAAATTGGCGCTGATGTATACGAAGCGGCAAGAGAAGCTGCGGGAGAATAATGGAATTCATGCCCCTATGGCTGGAATTGAAAAAGTTGGCTGTATTCATAGCCAGCTTTTTCACTTTATTGAAACCCTTTCAAAATAACTTGAAGACAGGAGAATGATTGTGGATAAAGAAAAATTTGAAAAAGGCCTGGAAATTCGAAAAAGCGTTCTTGGTGCTGAGTACGTCGAGAATTCAATCAATAATGCAACGGATTTTAATATGCCGATGCAGGAATTGGTTACGGAATATTGCTGGGGTGAGATTTGGGGCCGCCCAGGACTGGAAAGAAAAACAAGAAGCATCATCAACTTGGCGATGATCACGGCGCTCAATCGCCCGCACGAATTAAAGCTGCATGTCAGAGGTGCGATCAATAACGGCTTGACACGCGATGAAATCAAAGAAGTATTCCTGCAAACAGCGATTTACTGCGGCGTACCCGCTGCCATTGACAGTTTCCGCTCCGCAAAAGAAGTTTTTGACGAAATGGACAAAGAATAAGCCATTAAATCGGCTAATGAAAGCTCCGCCCGACCCGCACTTGGCTTCAGCATCCAGCAAATCCAAGTGCAGCAAGGCGGGTAAAAATTTTTGCCATTATTTTGGATACAAAATACAACTTAATGCTTTGATTAACGGGCTGTAGCCGAAATAAAGCGAAAATTTTGATGGGGCATCAATATTTCAAAGGAGGGGCGCTATGCATTTTCCGCAGCGTGTGCAGATAAACGAAGTCGTGTTACGGGATGGGCTTCAATTGGAGGCGAAAATCGCCAGTCTTGAGGAAAAGAAAGCGCTGTTTAACGGGTTGGTCCAAGCGGGTGTCGAAACGATTGAATTCGGTTCGTTCGTCCATCCGAAAGCGGTCCCGCAAATGGCGAATAGCGGGGAATTATACGACCAGATTGCCGGGGATTCAGCCCATCCAGTATTGATTGCATTAATTCCGAACTTGAAAGGCGCCGAATTGGCAAGTTCCAAAGGTGTGGAACGAGTGAATTTCGTTTTTTCTGCTAGCAATACCCATAACCTGCAAAATGTGAACAAGACGACAGAGCAATCACTGGAAGAGCTGGAAGCGATTCACACCTTCTGCAAAACGAATGGAATAATCATGAATGTGTCGATTGCGACTTCATTCGGCTGTCCTTTTGAAGGCGATGTGCCTTCAAGGAGGATCCACGAGCTGGTCCGGAAACTCATCGATCTGAAAATTGATATCGTCACATTGGCGGATACGACAGGCATGGCGAATCCGCGTCAAGTATCCGACTTGCTGGAGAGCTTGAAAAAAGTTCATCCGGAACAGAAGTTCAATCTGCATTTCCATAATACAAGGGGGATGGGATTGGCTAACATCCTCGCTGCCCTCGAAGCGGGTGCGGACAGTTTTGACACATCGCTCGGCGGTCTCGGCGGCTGTCCATTTGCGCCTGGCGCGACGGGAAATGTCTGTACGGAAGACACGGTCCACATGCTTCACAGTATGGGCATTGAAACAGGTATTTCGTTGGAAGGGTTGATTGAAACTTCCCGCATGCTTGAAAAATTGGTTGGCCACAATACGCCGAGCTATATTTTGAAGGCGGGGCCTTCAGACAAGAAGTATCCGGTACCGAATAATTAAATGATGAGAATTTGGAGGATGAACATGATGGTGGATTGGCAAACAATCAACGTGAAAGAAGACCATGCTTCGGAAAATGTATATATCCTAGAGTTGAATCGACCAGAGTCGATGAATTCCCTGAACACCAAAATGGGCAGCGAACTGATCGAGTGCCTCAAGGAACTACATGAAAAGCCGGATTTGCGTGTTCTTGTTTTGACCGCTGCCGGGGAAAAAAGCTTTTGTGCTGGAGCGGATTTAAAAGAGCGGAAGGGCATGACAAATGAGCAATGGAAGAAACAGCACGATATTTTCGAGGAAGCTTACGCTTGCCTGCGGAATTTTCCCTATCCAGTCATAGCCGCTGTAAATGGCTTTGCGCTGGGCGGCGGCATGGAAATGCTGTTGAGCTGTGATTTGCGCTATGCTTCAGAGCACGCGCAGATGGGTCTTCCTGAAGTGAAGCTCGGCATCATTCCAGGAGTCGGTGGAACCCAATTGCTGCCGCGTGCAATTCCGGTCGGCCTGGCAAAGGAATTTCTTTTCAGGGGCAATAAAATTCCAGCACACAAAGCGTTGGAAGCGGGCATTCTGAACGGCGTGGTGCCAAAAGAGGAATTGCTGGAAGCGACGCTGTCGATTGCCAAGGAAATTGCAGCCAATGCGCCGCTGTCGCTGAAAGCGTTGAAAAAAGCGGTCAATACCGGACTTGAAACCGATTTGAATACGGCGTTAGTGATCGAATTGGACCAATATTATAAATGCGCGAATTCAGCTGACCGCCAAGAAGGGATTTTGGCTTTTAATGAAAAACGGAAAGCAAACTGGCAAGGGAGATGACTTGAATGCAGGATGTAAAAAAAGGACAGGCGCTTGAACTGAGCAAAAAGCTGGCGGTATACAGCACAGCGCTGATATACGATGATTTGCCTGCGGAAGTAGTGGAATTTACAAAGCTCTGCATATTGGATTATTTCGGTTCGGCGATTGCCGGTTCCGGAAAAGCGCCCGTCGGGATGATTGCGGAACTTGCCGAAGAAATGGGTGGGAAAGATCAGGCGCGCCTGTTCACTGGCGGAAAATCTTCCGTTTTGAATGCGGCTATGGTTAACGGTGCGGCTAGCCACATTGTGGAACTCGATGATATTCATAAAGGTTCGATTATCCATGCGGCAACTGTCGTCATCCCGGCTGCGCTGGCAATTGCCGAATGGAAGAGATTATCGGGGGAAGAATTGATCACCGCGGTAGTTGCGGGCTATGAAGTCTGTTTCCGGATCGGCGAAGCGGTATCGCCTTCGCATTATTATTACTGGCACAATACCGCGACTTGCGGGACATTCGGTTCGGCCATCGCGGCGGCCAAATTGCTGGGCTTGGATGAAGAGCAGACAATCGCGGCTCTTGGCAATGCCGGGACGCAAGCGGCAGGGCTTTGGGAATTTATCGAAGACGGCGCGATGTCGAAACAGCTCCATACGGCGAAAGCTTCGATGAACGGCGTACTCGCAGCTTTATTGGCCCAAAAAGGTTTTACCGGCCCCCGCAAGATTCTTGAAGGCGATCGCGGCTTTTTCAAAGCGATGAGCGAGGAGTACGACGAAACGCGCATTACAGAAGGCTTGGGCCAACAATTCAAAATCATGGAGAATTCTTTTAAAATTCATGCCTCCTGCCGCCACACGCACCATGCAGTCGACATGCTCATCGACATTTTCAAGGAGCGCAAGCCGTCACTGGAAGAGATTGATTCGGTGAAGGTTGAATCCTATCAAGTGGCATTGAACATCACCGACGATGCAGATCCGCAAACCGAATATGCGGCAAAGTTCAGTCTTCAGTTCTGCTCGGCCTTGGCCCTATTAAAAGGCAGTGCCAGTTTGGCGGATTTCAATGAACAATCGCTGTGGGACGAAGAAGTGCGCGCGCTGATGAAAAAAGTGGAAGTCATTACGGAACCTGGCATCGATGCCAGCTACCCGAAAAAATGGGGAGCGGCAGTGGAAGTTGTGTTCAAAGGGGGCGATTCGGTCAAAATGGCAACCGAATACCCGAAAGGCGATCCGGAAAACGCGGTAACTGCACAAGAGTTGCACGATAAATTCATCGGCATGGCAAGTGATTTCCCAGCCGAAAAGAGAGAGCGGATTGCTAAGGAATTATTGGATTTGGAAAAAGTGCAGAACATCGAAGAGCTGATGGACAATCTGTAGGTGAAGAGGGCGAGCATATGGCTGACAACAATCGCGGGCGGTTAGATGAACTGCAAAAAGAGCTGGCCGCGCTGGATCAAAAAGAATTGGATGAAGTGGCGTATGTATTGTCGCTATATGGCGAATCTTCGCGTGTCTCACGCCCGGACATTGTGCCGATGCATTTTCTCGGACGATTCCTCGGCATCGAGCAGCATGCTGATGGGACAGCCGAAATGAAACTTGGCGCGCAGAACGAAAATACGTATGGCGTCGCGCAAGGAGGAGCAGTATACACCTTGGCGGACGTCGCAATCGGCTTCAGCATCTTGAAAACTTTGGATGAAGGTGAAAAAGTTTTCACGCTGGAGCTGAAAGTGAATTTTATTGAAAAAGGGAAGGGTGAACACCTGCTGGCAGTTCCAGTCATTTTGCGGCGTGGACGCAGTACCGTCGCGGCAGAATGTACGATTACAGACGATAACGGAACGCTTGTGGCGAAGGCGCTTGGGACATTTTATATTTCAGGAAGAAAGTGATCTTGGAAGGAGGGACCTGCATGAAGGAAATCCACTATAAAGATATCGTTGAGGAAGTGGCCGGAATGTGCCAGCGTGCCAATTACAATTTGGGTGATGACGTCTATTCGGCATTCAAAAAAGCGCTTTCCTCTGAGCGGTCGGAAACGGGCAAGGAAGTGCTTGCGCAATTGATTGAGAATGCCGATATCGCACAAGCTGAACAAGTGCCGATGTGCCAGGATACCGGTACAGCGGTTTTCATCGTGGAGCTTGGGCAAGACTGCCATGTCACGGGTGGACTTTTGGTCAATGCCATTAACGAAGGCGTCGCGAAAGGCTACGGAGAAGGCTATCTTCGAAACTCGATGATTTACAATCCGTTGAACCGGAAAAACACCGGCAATAATACACCGGCCATCGTCCATATTGAACTGGTGGAGGGCGATCAGATGGTATTGCATATGACGGCGAAAGGCGGAGGCGCTGAAAATATGAGCGCATTGAAAATGCTCAAACCTTCTGACGGCATTGAAGGGGTCAAGGAGTACATTCTTTCAGTTGTTAAAGTGGCGGGGCCGAATGCCTGCCCGCCGCTGATCGTCGGCATCGGAATCGGCGGCAACTTTGAACGCTGCGCCTATCTGGCGAAGAAATCACTGTTCCGGCCAATCGGCATACGCCATCCAGACCCTGACGTAGCGGCACTCGAAGAAGAGTTGATTGCTTCGATAAACCGTTTAGGAATCGGACCTCAAGGCATGGGGGGCAGTACGACAGCACTCGATGTAAAAGTAGAAGCGGAGTCGTGCCATATTGCCGCATTGCCGGTTGCAGTCAATCTGAACTGCCATGCCAGCCGCCACCAGACGGCTGTGCTTTAAGGAGGAAGGCGAATGGTCCAGAAGAAAGTTACGCTGCCATTAACAGAAGAAGATATCGAATCATTGAAAGCGGGCGATCGCGTGCTGCTGTCAGGAATCGTCTATACGGCGCGTGATGCGGCCCATAAAAGGATGGCAGAACAAGAGCGGCAAGGGATCCCATTGCCGTTCGAAGTCAGCGGCCAAGTGATTTATTACACCGGTCCGACGCCGGCAAAGCCCGGAGAAGTGATCGGTTCTGCGGGGCCGACAACGAGCGGCCGGATGGATTTGTATACGCCGGCATTGCTCGAAAAAGGGCTTAAGGGAATGATCGGCAAAGGCTACCGCAGCGATGAAGTGAAAGAGGCGATCAAGAAAAACCGAGCCGTCTATTTCGGGGCCGTCGGTGGAGCAGCAGCGCTCATTTCCCGATCAATCAAATCGGTTGAAGTGATCGCTTACGATGATTTAGGGCCAGAAGCGATCCGCAAGATGGCGATAGTAGACTTCCCGGTATTTGTTATCAACGATGCGCATGGGGGAGACATTTACCAAGAAGGCGTCGAGAAATACAGAGAGCAATAGAGGAGGACGGATAATGGTGAGAGCAGGGATTATCGGACTCGGCAATATGGGGGGCCGGATGGTTAAACGTTTGCTTGAAGGAGGTGCTGAAGTCGGCATTTACGATGTGAACCAGGAAGCCATTGAAGCGATGGTCAAATTGGGAGCAGAAAAAGCGGAAAGCCCGGCCGACTTGGCACTGAAATTTCAATACATCATCACTGTCCTGCCGAATGTTTACATCGTCCAAGAGACGCTGCAAGGCAATAATGGCTTGATGGATGGCATGAACGGGGAAAGCTTGCTCATCGAAATGACGACATCAATCCCTTCCGTAACGAAAGAGTTGAGTGCGGCGATGAAGGCGAAAGGATTGCGCATGATTGACGCACCGGTTTCAGGCGGCGTCAAAAAAGCGGAGAATGGCACCTTATCAATCATGGTCGGTGGAGAAGAATCAGATTATAAGGAAGCCCTTCCGTTGTTGGAAATGCTCGGGGAAAACATCAATCATGTCGGGGCTGCCGGTGCGGGGCATACCATCAAAGCGCTGAATAATATGATTTCTGCGACTACGCTTGCAGCGACCGGGGAAGCGATGGCGCTCGGTGTCAAGCTGGGGCTGGATCCGGCAAAAATGCTTGATGTCATCAACACCAGCACAGGCAAAAGTTTTTCCAGTGATTTCAAATTCCCCAATCAGGTATTGACAAGAAATTTCGAAGTCGGCTTCACCCTGGATCTGATGGTCAAGGATTTAAAGATTGCCATGAGCATGGCTGAGCAGGAAAGTGTACCGATGTTCATTTCGGGTGCTTCGTTTCAGCTATGGAAAAAAGCCTGGACCGAGGGCCGTGGAAGCGAAGACCATACGGCTATCATCAAAAGCATCGAAGAAATGTTCAATGTAGAGATAAAAGGATGACTGAATCCCTTCGTGCCCAACACCGTGGATTAGTGTTAAAATTACTTCATCATTCTTAATTTGAAGGCGTTGTTGGCATACCAGCAATGCTATGCCACAGCCGATTTAGAAGAGAACAGTATTTGAGGGGTGCCACATGGAGAAATTCAGATTAACGGAACAAGACAGGGCTACATTGCAATTCAAGGTTACGACAAAGCTGCGTGAGCTAATTTTAAAAGGCGAATTCAAAATGGGTGAGCGCCTGATGCAAGAAGAGTGGGCGAAAAAGCTTGGCGTCAGCCGGATGCCGCTCCGCGAAGCTTTGCGCCAGCTGGAAGTGGAAGGCCTTGTCAGAATTGAGCCGAGAAGAGGCGCGATTGTAACGCCTGTTTCGATTGAAGATATTGAGGAAATCTATCAGCTCCGTGCTTTGCTGGAAGGCGAAGCAGTGGTCAAGGCGCTGCCATTCCTGGGCGAGGAAGAGATTAACGAGCTGGAAAACATATATGGGCGCATGCTGATGCTGAAAGCGGATGAGCACGATATGGAAGAATTCATGGCTTTGAATTCCGAGTTTCACCGCATCATCCGTGAAGGGTGTCCGTGGAGACGAATTCAAGGGTTTATCGAAACGCTGTGGAAAGGCATTCCGCCATATACGCCGAGCTTGCTGGCAGACCATTTGTCGGAATCGCATAAAGAGCACGGCCAAATGCTTCAAGCCATCAAAGATAAAGACGCTGAAAAGCTGCGGCAAGTGACTGTGCAGCATATTCTGCGCACAAAAGGCAATTTGATCCAGATGATCAGCGACAAATAATTGTTCGATCCAGAATGTTGAAATAGCGCTTAGGGAAAAGGGGATAATTTCATGAAGAAATTGGCTATTGCCGTAATACCAGGAGATGGAATCGGGAAAGAAGTCGTGCCGGAAGCATTGCGTGTCCTTGATGCTGTGGCAGAAATTCATGGCGGCCTTGAATTCGATTACAGCCATTATCCGTGGAGCTGCGAATATTATATTGAGCATGGGGAGATGATGCCGAAAGACGGGCTGGAGCAAATCAGCCAAAGCGACGCAATTTTTCTTGGGGCGGTTGGAGATCCAAGCCTCGTACCGGACCACGTCTCTCTTGCGGGGCTGCTGCTGAAAATCCGCCGGGAATTCCAGCAAGTCATCAACGTCCGTCCAGCGAAAATGCTGGAAGGCATGGTTTCACCGCTGAGCCGGCCCGAAAATTTCGATATTATGATTGTCCGTGAAAACAGCGAGGGCGAATACAGCAGCATTGGCGGCCGGGTCCATAGCGGCGAAGATGAAGTTGTTGTCCAAAATGCCGTCTTTACAAAAAAAGGCGTTTCCCGTGTCATGCAATACGGTTTTGAAATTGCGCAAAAAAGAGGCGGCAGTTTGACCAGTGCGACCAAATCGAATGGCATTGCCCATTCGATGCCATTTTGGGACGAAGTATTTAACGAATTATCCGCGAACTATCCTGATGTTCAAACGAATAGCGAGCACATCGATGCGCTCTCCGCATTTTTCGTCACGAAGCCACAAACACTGGATGTGGTGGTGGCAAGCAATTTATTCGGTGATATCCTCAGCGATATTGGAGCGGCAATCATGGGCAGCATCGGCATCGCGCCAGCCGGCAACATCAATTTGAACGGGAAATTTCCGTCTATGTTCGAACCGGTGCATGGCTCGGCTCCGGATATTTACGGAAAAGGCATCGCGAACCCGATCGGACAAATCTGGACGGCGAAAATGATGCTCGACCACCTCGGTGAACCGGAAATGGGTGCCCTGGTGTTGCAGGCTATTGAAGAAACGCTGCAGCAAGGGATTAAAACAGGCGATATCGGAGGCAGTTCGAATACGAAAGAAGTGACCGATGCTGTCATAGAAGCGCTTAAAAGAAAGTCCAACTAAAACCAGCAGGAGATTCGGCAGTATTTATCATCGGAATTAATAGATGGGCAAGCCGAATTTCCTGTTATTTATATTTACAATAGTCGGAATTTTTAGTAGTATTAGCTTTATACTTATATTGTATCCAATATCCACGGAGCTTGTTAAAATTTCATTGTAAAGAAAGCGCTCTCATTAGATTTGGTTTTGTTGTCAAGAATTGCAATTGAAAGAAAGTGGGAAACGAGGTGGAAAAGATGTCCGATAAAATGGCGTTCGATTCCGATATAGCACAGGAATATGACAAAGGCGTGAGGCGGACATTGCCGACGTATGACCAGTTATTGCGGTTATCGCATACGTTTCTGAGGTCCAAATTGGAGGCGGAAGCGGCTGTTCTAATAGTAGGCGGTGGAGGCGGCAATGAACTGAAAACGTTCGGGCCGCCAAACCCCGAATGGTGTTTTACTGCAGTGGATCCGTCAAAGGCGATGCTTGAAGCCGCGCGCATGAAAGCGCAGCAGAACGATATGGAGGAACGGACAATCCTGATCCACGGAACGGTCGAAGATGTTCCGGAAGAAAAGCTTTTTGATGCGGCGACTTGTCTGCTGGTCCTTCATTTCGTAGCAGAAGTAGAAGATAAGCTTATGCTGCTGAAAAAACTGAGATCACATTTGAAACATGGCGCGCCTCTTGTGCTGGCCAGCAAATATGGCGACCCGAAAGACGAGGAGTTCCAGGAGCAGGTGGCATTATGGAAAAATTATTGGCTAGATATGACCAACTTATCAGAGGAGAAAGTCGAGAACTTGATGAAAAGCACATTGGTGGAAGCCTCGATTCCGGAAGAAAAGCTGCGGGAATTGCTAGTGGAAGCCGGATTCCAAAAAATCACGAAGTTCTTTAAAACCAACCATTTCGGCGGCTGGATTTGCTATGCCGGCTGAACAGCGGCAAGGAAAGGCGTGAAGGGCCATGAACGATTATAAGGCGTTTGGATCTTTTACATTTTCCGCCGCTGTTTTTTTGCTCCTATTTTTCGGCTTGCCGGATGCCTTTTCGCATGATGCAAAAATGATGACGGCGATCATTGTCTCAGGCATCATTTTATGGGCGTTCGAACCCGTGCCGATCGGTTTGACTGCGTTGATCATTCTGCTTGCCATGCTGTTGACAAAAGCAGCAGACGCAACGGTCGTCTTCAGCGGTTTTGCCTCACCCGCCACTTATTTAATCGTGGCGGGCATGATGCTTGCTACAGCAGTCAACGAAACCGCGTTGATCAGAAGAATGACCTATTGGATCTTAAAAAGATGGGGCAGCAGCCCGGAAGGATTGCTCGGCAGCATCATCATCATCCAGCAAATTCAGGCATTTTTCATTCCTTCTACAGCGGTCCGGTCGGCGCTGATCCTGCCGGTGTCGTCGATGATCATCGAAACGACGAACGCGGGAGCGGGCAGCAATTTGCGGAAAATGATTATGCTCGGTGTAGCGTTCGGCGGCATTATCAGTGGCACATCCGTCATGACCGCCGCCATCGGCAACATTTTGACGGTCGAATTGCTGGAACGCTTCGCAGGAATCAAAATCACCTATTTTCAATGGTTTTATTATACCTTCCCATTATGGATAATCCTGATTCCAGCAATATGGCTGATGCTGCTGAAAACTTTTCCGCTGCCTCCGGAACAACGCTCTTTTCCGGCAATCCGCGAGGAAATGGGCGATAAGTTGAAAGAGCTTGGCCCAGTAACGCCGGGTGAAATCCGCGGTATGCTGATTCTTTTGTTCATCGTCATGTTATGGCTGACCGAACCGATTCATGGCATGCACCCGAGCCTGCCCGCTTTGATCGGGGTGGTGCTGATGGCATTGCCAAAAATCGGTGTCGCGGACTGGGAAACCGTCGTCAAGATCAATTACAATACCGTGCTGCTGATCAGCGTCACGCTGTCAATGGGCTATGCATTTGCCGACTCTGGCGCGGCCGGTACGATCAGCGATTATTTAAGCGTCGGATGGTTTACCGGCTTGCTGCAAAATCCGCTCGTGGCAGTGGTGACCGTTATTTTATTGTCCCAGCTATTCCATAAATTGATTTCCAATGTCGCGACCGCTGTCGTGGTTCTGGTGCCGATCCTGATCAGCGTGGCACAGAACGCAGGCATCGATCCGCTGGTGATCGGATTCACGACCGGGCTTACGTGCCTTTTCGGTTTCGTGCTCATCGTCGAGTCGATGCCGAATCTATTGGCGCACAGCACCGGAATGATCAAACAGAAAGATTTTTTGAAGCCTGGCTTATACGCAACAGCGATATCCATCGCCGCTACCATTCTAGTCGCCGCAACTTGGTGGCAATGGATCGGCTTGGTATAGCGCCAACTAGAATCGAAATCCAAAAGGAGGAAAAGTCATGTTGCCTTTACAGGGAATCACAGTGGTTTCACTCGAACAAGCCGTGGCCGCGCCGTTTGCGACGCGCCAGCTGGCGGACTTGGGTGCGCGTGTCATCAAAGTGGAAAGGCCAGGGCCGGGGGATTTTGCCCGCGGCTACGACAAAACGGTCAAAGGCTTATCAAGCCATTTCGTCTGGACGAACCGTTCAAAAGAATCGATTACGCTCGACTTGAAGCACGAAGAAGCGAAGAATGTATTGGATAAACTATTGTCGGAAGCCGATGTCTTTATCCAGAATCTTGCGCCGGGAGCGGTGGACCGCCTCGGCTTCAGCGCACAGGAGCTGCAAAAGAAATACCCGAAGCTCATCATCTGCTCCATTTCGGGCTACGGGACTTTTGGGCCTTATACCAATAAAAAAGCGTATGATTTGCTGATTCAATGTGAAGCGGGGCTGGTGTCGGTAACTGGAACGGAAGAAACGCCTTCAAAAGCGGGGATTTCCATCGCGGATATTGCTGCAGGCATGTATACGTACACGGGCGTATTGACAGCGATTATTTCCCGCTACAAAACAGGGAAAGGCGCCATTATCGAAGTGTCGATGCTCGAAGCGCTGGCTGAGTGGATGGGCTATCCGCTGTATTATTCTGCTTACGGCGAATCAGAGCCCAAGCGGACAGGAGCGAGCCACGCCACCATTTATCCATATGGCCCATTTAAAGCGGGAGATGAAAAAATGGTGTTTCTCGGCATCCAGAACGAACGCGAATGGGTGCAGTTCTGCGAAGAGGTCTTGAACAAGGCAGAAATCGCAGTGGACGAACGCTTCAATAACAACTCCAACCGAGTCGCGAACAAAGATGCGCTGCGGGCGATCATCGAATCGGTCTTCCAACACATGGACTCGGATGCCATTATCGGGTCGCTGGAAGGAGCGAAAATTGCCAATGCCCGCTTGAATACCGTTACCGAACTGGTGGACCATCCGCAATTGCAGGCGCGCGGCCGCTGGCGGGAAGTGGATTCGCCAGTGGGCATGCTGAAAGCTTTGCTGCCGCCAGTGACATCGGATGAATTTGACACGGTCATGAACCCGGTTCCGGAGGTTGGAGAACACACCGCAGCTATACTGGAAGAATTCGGTTTTGACTATGAAGAAATGCGTCCTTTTACAGAGGCGGATCCAAAGAATTGAAAATGGGAAGGGATGGGGAAGAAGATGGCGGGTTTAAGTGTGCAGGAACGGGAGCATTTGCGTGGGGAAGTCCGGAATCTGTGTTCGGCATTTCCGAATGAGTATTGGAGGAACCTCGATCTTGAACGGGAATATCCATATGAATTCGTCGACGCACTGACGAAAAGCGGTTATCTATCCGCGTTGATCCCCGAACAATACGGAGGCAAAGGCTACGGCATGACGGAAGCGACGATCGTATTGGAAGAAATCAATCGGTCGGGCGGGCACGCAGCAGGCTGCCACGCGCAAATGTATACGATGGGAGCCTTGCTGAAGCACGGCAGCAAAGAACAAAAAAGCAAGTACCTGCCGGGCATTGCAGACGGCAGCATCCGCTTCCAGGCGTTCTCTGTGACAGAAGAAGCGGCAGGTTCCAATACGACAGCGATTCAGACATTTGCCGAGAAGACCAATGGCGGCTATATCGTCAACGGCCATAAAAATTGGACAAGCCGTGTCCTGCAATCGGATTTGCTGATGCTTTTGGCTCGCACAACGCCTTCTGAAGAGTTGGGCGACAAGAAAACCGAAGGCTTGAGTTTGTTCCTGGTCGATTTGCGGGAAATCCGCGAACAACAGCCTGAGACATTTGTGACAGAACCTGTCCGTGCCATGTTCAATTATGCGACAAACCAAGTTTGGTACAAGAACATGAAAATACCTGCAGATTCCTTGATCGGTGAAGAAGGCAAAGGCTTCCGCTACGTCCTCGACGGCATGAATGCCGAACGTACGCTGTTGGCTGCTGAAGCGATTGGCGATGGCTATTTCTTCATTGATAAAGCTACTGAATACGCCAATAGCCGAGTGGTGTTCGACCGCAAAATCGGCATGAATCAAGGCATCCAATTCCCGATTGCCAAAGCCTACGCCGCCATCAAAGCCGCAGACCTGATGCGTTATGAAGCAGCGCGCAAATACGACGAAGGCGAAAAGTACGGCGAACAGGCGAACTTGGCGAAATACTTGTCGAGTGAAGCGAGCTGGCAGGCAGCAAACGTCTGCGTCGATACGTTCGGGGGTTATGGCTTTGTCGATCAATACGATGTGGAGCGCAAATTCCGCGAAACGCGGATGTATCAAGTGGCGCCCGTCAGCAATAATATGGTGCTGGCGTTCCTCGGGCAGAATGTACTCGGAATGCCGCGCTCTTATTAAAAATTACACAAAAGCGCCCGGCCATTTGTTGGCGGGCGCTTTTGATTTGCACATTGCTGTGCGATTATTTGGTTGCAGATGGCTTGACGCTGTGGGGAATCGGATTGGCATAGGGTTCTTTCGCACGTTTTTTGTCATGCTCTGTTTTTGCCGCTTCGAGTGCTGAGCTATTTTCGAAAAGGTGGATAGCAGCCTCCGCCATCGTACGCGCTGCGAGCAATGTGCCGCTATGGGCGAACGTGCTGAGGCCTTGCGTGACCATCTGCCACGTATGCAGCGGTGTGCCGAGTGCACTGGTTGCAGCCGTCAATTGAGCGGTCGGCACCACCCAGCTGACGTCCGAGACATCGGTGGAGCCGGGCATCGTTTCGTCGGAAGGCTCGTAGCCGGAAATGATGTCTGACAGGAACTTCCCTTCAAATTCGCTGCCATCGCCGCTGTAGCCGAAGCTTTCCATGCCCCCGACGAAATTTTTCTTTTCACCTTCAGACAAACTGTCCCAAATGCCTTCCGCGAACGTTTTTTCTTCTGCTGTCGGGTGGATGGGACCGGCTGCCTGCAGCTTATCAAAAAGAATGCTTTCAAGAACGCGGTTCGGTTCATAATTGGAGCAGGCTTTGTCAAACACGATGGACATCTCGGTTTCTGTCATCAACGCTGCCCCTTCCGCGATTTTGCATACACGCTTGTAGATGTCATCCACTTGCGCAACTTTCGGTGCACGGATCAAGTACAGGACTTCCGCTTCCGATTGCACGACGTTGGGAGAAATGCCGCCGCTATTGGTGATGGCGTAATGCATCCGTGCTTCTGGAATGACATGTTCACGCAAGTAATTGACGCCGACGTTCATCAGTTCAACGGCATCCAACGCACTGCGCCCGAGATGCGGCGAGTTCGCGGCATGGGAAGCGATGCCTTTAAAGCGGAAATAAACCTGATAGTTTGCCAGGCTTGATAAGCTCATGATGGTGTTGACATAAGAAGGGTGCCAAGTGAACGCCGCATCGAGGCCGTCAAAAACGCCTTCGCGCACCATGAACGTTTTGCCCGAGCCTCCTTCTTCGGCAGGACAGCCATAGAACACGACCGTACCTTTAATGCCATTTTCCTCAAAATAAGATTTGACGGCGTAAGCGGCGGCAAGCGATCCTGTGCCAAGGAGGTTATGTCCACAGCCATGGCCATTGCCGCCCGATTCCAGCGGTTCTTGAGAAACGCTGTGTGCTTTTTGGCTGAGACCTGCCAATGCATCAAATTCACCAAGAAAACCGATGACCGGTTTCCCTTCGCCGAACGATGCGGAAAAAGCGGTTTCGATCCCGCCAATGCCGCGTTGCACTGTAAATCCTTCTTTCTCGAATTCATCCGCCAAAAAACGGGAAGATTCGAATTCCAAATAACGTGTTTCGGGATGCTGCCAGATGAACGTGCTGATTTCCTCAAAACGGTTCCGGTTTAAAGCCAGGTAGTCCTCAATTGAAAATGCATGGGCCATCACATACGCCTCCTTCTGAATTATCTTTCAAGTATAACAAATTCAGTCCGAGAAACTTCGGCTGCCTGTAAAACGCTGCGTTCCCCCTAGTAAAAGAAAAAAAATTATTCATGGATTGGAGCCTTAAGGCACAAAGGATTGCCTGAAATGAAAACGGTTCCAAAGAAAGCTGAAAATTTAATATATATTGACAACTTAAATCAATTTGTTATGATGAATTCAATTAAAGATTCAAATAACTATTTTGACGGAGACAAGCAGACGGCAGAGGAATCTCAAGAGAGCTGATGGGTGGTGCAAATCAGCGGTTCCGGCAGTAGGCAGCACTCCTGAATAGATGGGCTGAACTCCAGTAGGCTCCTCCGGCTCGTGTCCGTTACGCATGTGAACCAATGAGGCTGTTCCACGGTGGGGCAGCGAATTAGGGTGGTACCGCGAATTGAAGGCTCTTCGCCCCTTACATTTTTATGTAGGGGGTGGAGAGCCTTTTTTTAGGTCCAGCTCCGGATGCTGATGTTCCGTATACCGTTTTGAATATGAAAGGGGAATGACCATAATGCTGACAGATCAACAAATTTTAAGAATCCCAGGGCCATCGCCGATCCCGCCGAGTGTTGCCCGTGCCATGAGCCAACCGATGATCGGCCACCGCGGCCAAAGCACTTCCGATATGATTGCGGATATCCGACCGAAATTGAAGAAAGTTTTCGGCACGCAGCAGGAAGTCATGATTATGACCGGAAGCGGTACGGCCGGCCTTGAAACGGCAGTCGTCAATGCGGTTGCACCCGGCGAAGAAGTCGCGGTCATAGTGACCGGCGCGTTCGGCGACCGTTTTGTGAAAATCTGTAAAGCTTATGGACTGACAACGCATATATTCGAAGTGGAATGGGGCACTGCGGCAAATCCCCAAAAAGTGAAAGAATTCTTGAAAGAAAAGCCTCTTGTAACGGCAGTGTTTTCGACATTTTGCGAAACATCAACAGGTGTTTTGAATCCTATAAAAGAATTGGCAGCAGCAATTAAGGAAGTATCCGAAGCCTTGGTCATTGTAGACGGGGTTTCCTGTGTAGCCGGCACCGCGACAGAAATGGATGAATGGGGAATCGATATCGTCGTCACCGGTTCCCAGAAGGCATTTATGCTGCCGGCCGGTTTGGCCTTTATCGCTGCCAGCGAGCGGGCGTGGGAAAAAGTGAACGCCAATCCGCAGCCGCGCTTCTACCTCGATTTGGCGAAGCACCGGGACAATATCCTTAAAGATACAACGCCCTTCACACCAGCATTATCGATTTTATTCGGCTTGCAGCAAGTGCTTGAGCTGCTGGAAGAAGAAGGGCTCGAAAGCGTCTATGCCCGCCATACGCTCATGATGAACATGACGCGCGCAGCATTTAAAGCGCTGGGCGTGCCGCTTTTGACAACGGACGCGGACGCTTCTCCGACCGTGACGGCAGTCAAGCCGGAAGATTTCGATCCGGAAACGTTCCGCAAAGTGATGAAAACCGAATTCAATCTTGAACTTGCAGGCGGACAGCAAGAGCTGGCGAAGAAAATTTTCCGCATCGGCCATATGGGTTATTGTTCGCCCGCAGATATGCTGCAGGCCATTGCGGCGATGGAAATCGGCATCGTCAAAGCAGGCAAAAACATTGAACTGGGCCACGGCGTGCGTGCAGCACAACAAATTTTCTTGGATGAAGGGAAGTCTGAGCAATGAATTATAATATCTTGATCAGTGATCCGTTAAGTGAAGATGGCATTTACCCGCTGCGCCAAGCAGATGGCTTTGATATTACGATCGAGACCAATATGACGCCCGAGCAATTGGGGGAGCGCATCGGTGATTTTGACGCGTTGCTTGTCAGAAGCCAGACCCAAGTGACCCGCGCCATCATCGAAAAGGCGAAGCACTTGAAAATCATCGGCCGTGCCGGTGTCGGCGTTGATAACATTGACCTCGAAGCTGCGACGGAACACGGCATCATCGTCGTCAATGCGCCGGACGGCAACACCAACTCAGCAGCTGAGCATACGATGGCGATGCTGATGTCGATGGCCCGGAAAATTCCGCAGGCGTATTATGCGCTGCGCAACCATAATTGGGACCGCAAATCGTTTGTCGGTGTGGAATTGAAAAACAAGACGCTTGGCGTCATCGGACTCGGGCGCATTGGAGCGGAAGTGGCTGCGCGCGCCAAAGGGCAGCGGATGAACGTCATCGCGTACGATCCGTTTCTGACACCTGAAAAAGCGGATAAGATGGGCGTCGATTTCGGCTCGGTCGAAGACGTGGTGAGAGCTGCGGATTTCATCACCGTCCATACGCCTTTATTGAAAGAAACGCGGCATCTCATCAATGCGGAAGCTTTCGACATGATGAAACCCGGCGTGCAAATCGTCAATTGCGCCCGGGGTGGCATTATCGATGAAAATGCTTTGTATGACGCCATTAAAGCAGGGAAGGTGGCTGGAGCGGCGCTTGATGTCTTTGAACAAGAGCCGATGGTCGATTTCCGGCTGCTCGACTTGCCGGAAGTGGTGGCAACGCCGCATCTTGGCGCAAGCACGATAGAAGCGCAGGAAATTGTCGCTGTTGATGTCAGCAATGATGTCATCCGCTACTTTACAGAAGGCACCGTGCGCAATTCGGTCAACCTGCCTTCTGTGCCGAAGGAAATCATGGCGCAGATCGAACCGTATTTTGATTTGCTGGAACGCTTGGGCATTTTCTTGGCGGACCTGGCAGATGGTACCGCCCAGGAAGTGAATATCCAGTATTCAGGTGAGTTGGCAAACGTCGAAGTCGGGCCGCTGACGCGCAACATGCTGAAAGGCCTTCTGAAACGCTATTTGGGCGAAATCGTTAATGACGTCAATGCCATGTATTTTGCCAATTTAAAAGGCGTTACTGTAAATGAAAGCAAATCGACTGCGGCGAAAGGCTTCACGAACTTGATCACCGTGGAAGTCAAGACGGCCAACGGAACGCGGAAAGCAGCTGGAACGCTATTGAATGGCCAAGGCGCACGTATCGTCAAAGTTGATGATTTTCTTGTTGATGTTGTGCCAAAAGGCAACCTGCTCTTTATCCGCCACAATGACCGCCCGGGCGTTATCGGCCGCGTTGGTACGTTGCTGGGACAGGAAAATGTCAACATCGCGACGATGCAAGTGGGGCGTTCGAATGCTGGCGGAGATGCAATCATGATGCTGTCGATCGACAAACCGGCTGAGCAAAGCAGTCTCGACCAGTTGACGGAATTGGCGGAAATCGAAAAAGTCACCGCAATTAATTTATAGTATTTTAAAGGACAGTCGAGTATAGAGCGGGCATCATAAGAAAAAGAGGCACATCGGGAATAATACCGATGTGCCTCTTTGCCGCTATTTTATAGATGTTCCTGTTCCAGCAATTGCAGCAATTCCTCCAGGTGCGCGATTTCATAGGTCGGTTTAATGGCGTCATGGGGAGCTTTTCCTTCACGGTTGACCCAAACAGAACGGATGCCAGCCCCTTCTGCACCGATGATATCAGTCATCAGATTATCGCCGACCATCAGCACATCTTCTTTTGCATAGCCGAATTTGGCCAGCGCATATTCGAAGATGCCAGGATCCGGTTTGCCTTTGCCGAAATCGCCGGAAATGACGATATGGGCAAAGTAAGGCGCGATTTCAGGCGTAATTTCAAGTTTGATATTCTGCAGGCCAGGAGAACCATTCGTTAATAGCAGAAGGTCATATCGTCCCTTCAGCCCTTCCAGTACGCGCGTCGTTTCATCGTACAGGACGGGATGTTGTTTGCGTGCTTCCGGAAAATGGTCCGCCAGCTGCTGCCCAAGAGCGGGGTCATCGATGCCGATGCGCTTCAATCCGCCGGTCCAGGCAGCACGCCGGTATTCCGGAACGATTTTCTTCATTTCCTGGAAATCGGTGCCTGCATCATCGAAAGTTCCCCATAGGCCCTCGAATGGGTTGATGCCGATCATTTTCGTGAAGGCATACGTCGGGTAGGAAGCATACAATTCACTCGCTTCTGCGCGGACCGCACTTTCAAGGCCGGTGCAATCCGACCCGCTGAGAGACTCTGCCATTTCACAGGTTTTCTGGAACGCCAGCTCTACGCTTTTTTTATCCCATAATAAAGTATCGTCCAAATCAAAAAAAATCGCTTTTACCATCTTCTCTAGTCTCCTGCCGTTGTAGTTTCACTTTGTTCAAGTGTACTGTATTCGTCACAAAAAACACAGCGGCGGCGCATTTCCAGCATGAAAATAGACAGTGTCGGTGATAGAATGTTGACGAGGAGTGATAATCTTGAACGCTATTGGGACGCCCAATGCCTTGCTTATGGAAGCCGTGGAGTTTTTATCGGGATATTGCAGTGAATTAGGGAAGACGGAATCGGAACTGAACAGCCGGATCAATGAAATCAAAAAAGAAATAGACGATAAAGGAACTTACACCCATACATTTGATGAACTGGAGCACGGCGCGCGGATGGCGTGGCGCAATAATAACCGCTGCATCGGCCGGCTTTTTTGGAACACATTGACTGTGTTTGATGAGCGCGGGAGAGAATCAGCGGAAGATATTTTTCAAGCGTTGCTGGGGCACATCGAATTTGCCGCTAACAGCGGGAAGATCCGGCCAGCCATCACCATTTTTGCTCCGCAGCAAAATGGCCAGGACAAAGCGCGGATTTGGAATCACCAACTGATCCGCTACGCGGGCTACGAACAAAATGGAGAAATTATCGGCGACTCGTCGTCGCTTGAATTTACCAGAGAATGTGAAAAATTGGGCTGGCGCGGAGAGGGTACGCCTTATGATGTGCTGCCAATCGTCATTGAGACAGCGCACGAAAAACCGCGCTTTTTCGAACTGCCTCAAAAAGCGGTGCTTGAAGTAGAACTTGAGCATCCTGAGTTTCCGGCGTTTAAAGAACTGGGCGTGAAATGGTACGCTGTGCCGATCATTTCAGAAATGAAGCTTGAAATAGGCGGTATCCATTATACACTCGCGCCATTCAACGGCTGGTACATGGGAACGGAAATCGGTGCGCGCAATTTGGCGGATGAAGACCGCTATAATCTGCTTCCGAAAGTGGCGGAAGCCATGGGCTTGGATACGAGCTCGAACCGTTCATTATGGAAAGACAAAGCGCTTGTCGAATTGAACATTGCTGTTCTCGAATCGTTTCAAGCAGCGGGTGTGACGATTGTCGATCACCATACCGCCGCCAAGCAATTCAAAAGCTACGAGAAAAAAGAAGAAGCAGCAGAACGGAACGTCACCGGAAACTGGGCGTGGCTCATCCCGCCGATGTCTCCAGCAACAACACATATTTTCCATAAACCGTATAAAAATGATGTAGTGAAGCCGAATTATTTTTACCAAAAGCCGCCGTATCTACGATAGCTTGGCAGGAATCCCTGCTTGGAAGCGATAGTTTCATTGCAAACGAGCACAGCTGGAAAAAGCTTTGCTCTCTTTTTTTGTAAACTTTCAGCTCAGCAATTCTGAAAAACTTAGGATTATATTATATAATGGAAGATAGTGAACGTTCTTCACATTCAAAGTTGAAAGAAAGTGGGAAACACAATGGGACGCAAGTGGAATAATATCAAAGAGAAAAAAGCATCAAAAGACGCGAACACAAGCCGCATCTACGCGAAATTCGGACGTGAAATTTATGTAGCTGCCAAACAAGGAGAGCCGGATCCGGAATCGAATCAGGCATTGAAAGTCGTTCTTGAACGCGCGAAAACGTATAGCGTGCCAAGAGTGATCATCGACCGTGCTGTAGACAAAGCAAAAGGCGGGTCTGAGGAAAGCTTCGACGAATTGCGCTACGAAGGATTCGGGCCAAGCGGTTCAATGGTCATCGTCGACACATTGACAAATAACGTCAACCGCACAGCATCTGATGTGCGTGCAGCGTTCGGCAAGAATGGCGGCAATATGGGCGTCAGTGGATCGGTTTCGTATATGTTCGACCATACTGCAGTCTTCGGAATTGAAGGCAAAACGGCTGACGACGTATTGGAATTGCTGATGGAAGCAGACGTCGATGTACGCGATATCATGGAAGAAGAAGATTCGGTCATCGTTTATGCCGAGCCGGACCAATTCCATGTTGTCCAGCAGGCATTCAAAAACGCGGGCATTACGGAATTCACAGTAGCTGAATTGACGATGCTCGCGCAGAACGAATTGGAATTGCCGGAAGATGCGCAAGCGCAATTTGAAAAAATGATTGATGCTATTGAGGATTTGGAAGATGTACAGCAGGTGTATCATAACGTAGATCTGGGCTAATGAATGCCAGAAAGATATAAGGACCGGTTCGCCACTAGGCGCACCGGTCTTTTTATGTTATTGACTAAATGAAAAAATCTTATTATTAGTAGAATATTTAAAATGCTTTGATAATTAATTTGTTATTCAAAAAAATAACCTTTATACTAACTTTGAATAAACATTCAAAATAACTGATGGTATTAATGCAAAAAATGAAAGGGTTTCCATTTGGAAATACATTGTGAAATATTGGAGGAACTGCAAATGCTTAAAGAATTGTCACCGAAAGCCCGAGAGTTGCAAACGAGACTACTGCAATTTATGGACGAATTCGTTTATCCCAATGAATCGACAGTAGAAAAATACCTGCAGGAAGCCGAAGACCGATGGACAATTCCGCCAATTATCGAAGAGCTGAAAGCGAAAGCCAAAGAACAGGGTTTGTGGAATCTGTTTTTGGACGACCCTCGTTACGGAGCGGGTCTATCCAATTACGATTACTCGCATCTCTGTGAAATTATGGGCCGTTCTTTAATTGCTCCCGAGATCTTCAATTGCAACGCGCCAGATACCGGCAATATGGAAGTGTTTGTGAAATACGGCACGGAAGAACAGAAAAAGCAATGGTTAGAGCCTCTGCTGAATGGTGAAATCCGCTCGTGTTTCTCGATGACAGAACCGGATGTGGCGTCTTCGGATGCGACGAATATCCAGAGCAGCATTGTTCGCGACGGAGATGAGTATGTCATTAACGCGAAAAAATGGTGGACGACCGGTGCTATGGACCCGCGCTGCAAAATTGCCATCGTCATGGGGAAAACCGATCCGACTGCAGCAAAGCATCAACAGCAATCAATGATTTTGGTGCCTTTTGATGCACCGGGAGTCGAAATCAAACGGCCATTAACGGTGTTCGGCTACGACGATGCGCCTCAAGGACATGCGGAAGTGCATTATACAAATGTCCGGGTGCCGGTTGGCAATATGCTGTTAGGCGAAGGACGCGGGTTTGAAATCGCGCAAGGGCGATTGGGGCCAGGGCGTATCCACCATTGCATGCGGGCGATCGGCGCAGCGGAGCGGGCACTTGAACTATTATGCAAACGCGCAGAAAGCAGAGAGGCGTTCGGTTCCACATTAGCTGAAAAAGACGTCATCAAAGAAATTATTGCCGAAAGCCGCATCGAAATTGAACAGGCGCGTCTGCTGACTTTGCATGCAGCGCATAAAATTGATACTGAAGGTGCAAAGGGAGCACGCAAAGAAATCGCGATGATAAAAATTGCAGCTCCGCGTGTGTCTTTGAATGTTATTGATCGGGCAATTCAAGTATTTGGCGGGGCAGGGCTAACGGAAGATTTCCCGCTTGCTGCCCATTATGCATATGCGAGGACGCTTCGTTTAGTGGATGGACCGGATCAAGTCCACCTGCGCGATATCGGCAGGCTCGAATTGCGCGAACAGCTGAAGGAAAAAGCCTCTGCAAAACACTGATGGACGATCGGTTCAACAGACGGTTTCTTTGAAAATGAGTAAATGAGGTGGACGAAATGAGCTTACGCGAACGGAAAGCTGCTAAGAAAAAAGAGGATATCCTTCGTTCAGCCAGCTTAGTCATTTCACGCAAAGGCTACCATAACGCCACGATGGAAGATATTGCAGCGGAACTATTGATGACAAAAGGTTCGCTTTATTATTATTTTAAAAACAAGGAAGAATTGCTTTATCGGTGCCACGATTTGATCCTGTCTGAGGCTATGAAGAAGATGGAAGAGATTTTGTCGCAGGAAATTTCTTCAGCAAAGAAAATGGAGATGGCGATTAAATTCCATTTGGAAGTCGCGATCCGGGAAAAGGAAATATTCAATCTGATCGTTAAGCCTGAACAGATTTTCTCTAAAGAGCATTTGGGTGAAATTGTTGAAAAGCGTGCGGAATATGCGGAGGTTTTTGACAGGATCATCGACGAAGGCATAAGCAAAGGCGAGTTCTCGATTGAGCAGAAAAAAATGGCGCGTATGATTATCCTGGGTGCGACCAATTGGGTCCAAGTCTGGCACTCTCCAGAAGGGGAATACAGCAATGAAAAAATCGAGGAAATCTACGCAACTTACCTTTTAAAAATGCTGGTTTAAAGAAATAGAAGATTTTTCGATTGCCAGCTTGGAAATCCGTGATCGCTTTGATATACGGTGGTGTGGTTATTGGAGCGTGCATGCTGATATTCTAAACAGAAACGGGGTTTTGATATGAAAGCGATAGTTGTTCACGAAGTGGGAGGGCCGTCCGTTCTGAAATTGGAGGATGCGCCGATGCCGGAAATTGCACCGGACCAGGTATTGATTAAAGTCGAAGCAATAAGCGTCAATTTTGCGGATATCAAGGCGCGCCAAGGCCAGTACCATGGAGTCGAGGCAGGTGCTTCCTTCACGCCGGGACTTGATTGTGCAGGGGTTATCACAGAAGTAGGAAGCAAAGTCACGCGTTTCCGTAAAGGGGACCGCGTGATGGCATTTCCGAAAGAGGGCTCGTATGCGGAATACGTCAAAACGGATGAAGCTTTGACGTTTGCAGTGCCGGATGAATTGCCGATTGAAACAGCAGCCGCTTCACTGACGGTCGGCATCACGGCCTATAACGTTATCCGGAAAATGGCGAGGCTTGAAAGGGGTGAAACCATTCTGATCCACGCAGCCGCTGGCGGAATCGGTTCGACGGCCATTCAACTAGCCCAGATTTTTGGGGCAGGCAAAATTATCGGGACAGCAGGCAGCACCGAAAAGACGGCAATGGCGAAAGAATTCGGGGCCGACCACGCCATCAATTACCGGACGCAGGATTTCGGAGCCATTGTCAATGAACTGACAGACGGAAAAGGCGCAGACGTTATTCTGGATACTGTGGGCGGCGAGAACTTCGAGAAAAGCATGAAATGCTTGGCGCCTTTCGGCCGGATTGTTTCATTTGGCCACGCCAATGAAGGGTCGGTGCCAGGGCGCATCAAAACGACTGAACTCCATTCCAGCTGCCGCTCTGTCATCGGCTATAGCACGGGCACCTACCGCAAGCAGCGTCCGGAATTTCTGCATGAAGCCGCACAGGAAATCACCAGGCTCATGCTTGAAGGGGATTTGAATATCGTCATTTCGAAACGCTACCCGCTCGCAGCCGCAGCGAAAGCGCATGCCCTTATTGAAAGCCGCAAAAGTATCGGGAAAGTATTGCTCATCCCGTAGCATGTGTTCCGGATTCGATATACTAAGGGCTTGAAACCTTCATGGGAAATCACAAAAAGCCATTCCTCTTCTGTGTCGAGGAATGGCTTTTTGCGTGGAATTAACACTTCAAGAATTGCTGAGCTCCAGACATAATTCGGCAACCAACGCGGACCGTTCGCTGAAACGGTCAAAATGGATGTGCTCGTGGATAGCGTGTGGCCCGTCTCCTGGGATGCCCAACCCATCGAGCGTTGGAATTCCCAGCGCAGCCGTGAAGTTGCCGTCGCTGCCGCCTCCGGCTTTCGCTTCCTGCAGCTCAATCCCTAGACGCTTGCCAGCCAATAGGGCCTTCTGGTACAAACGTTCACTTTTTTCGCTTTTTTCCATAGGAGGGCGATTCAGCTCCCCGGAAATCGCTAATTCCGCTGCATTGTTGAAAGGGCTTAAGCTTTCGAGGGCTTTGATGATTTTATCGGCTTCGCCATGGCTGGTCACCCTGAAATCGATCTCCGCTTCCGCCGCTGCAGACACGACGTTGCTGCTGGTGCCGCCTCGGATCACCCCGACATTGACAGTGGTGCCTTGATCATAATTTGTCAGCTGTTCGAGTTTAATGATTTGCTGGGACAGTTCATGGATGGCGCTGACTCCGTCTTCATGGTGATTTCCGGCATGTGCACTGACGCCCTTTACGCTTAAAGTATAGCGGCCGACGCCTTTTCTTTCGGTTTTCAACGCGAAAGTGCCTGATACCGGCGGCTCCATCACGAAGACGGCGTCGCAAGTCTGGGCAACTTCTTCAATCAGCTTTCTTGAAGTCGTGCTTCCCACTTCTTCATCTGAGGTGAAGAGAAAGACTGGGGAGAACGGCAATTCAGTATACTCCTGCTGAAGTGAGCGAATGGCCCAAATAGAAGAAAGAAGTCCAGCTTTCATATCGAATATGCCGGGGCCATAAATATCGTCGCCTTTTTCCACGATCGGCAGCGCACCGACTTCCCAGACTGTATCAAAATGGCTCAAGAACAAGAAACGAGGCTTATTTGAATCTTCCTTCAAGGAAAACAGCAAATGGTTTCCGGCATTTGAGTTTTCAAATTCTTGAAGCTGCCAATCGCCATTTAAATTATTTTGGAATATTTCCTTTAAAATAACGCCGCATTCATCAACTTTATCTTTGCGGTGGCTGGGCGACTCCGCTTTCACCAATTGGAGAAGCTGCTCTTTGATCTTTGCTTTATTCTCTTCCAGATATTCATAAAAAACGCTCATTTTATCATTTCCCTTCCTTATTTCATTATATTTATACCTAAACATAAATAGAAAGATAAATCAATTTATTTTGAAAAAACTAAATATTTCATTGACACGCGCTACAAAGACCTAGTAAAGTTATAAAAAACATTAAGGAAATTTTCCTTAATTAAAAGGGGCTGATAAAAGCGTGCAGGATATCGAAGAATTCATTGAAAGAAATCGGGAGATGTACATAAAGTGGCTGATCGATTTTTGCGAGATTCCGAGTGTAGCCGCTCAAAATCGCGGAATGGAAGAAGCTGTCGGCTACTTGGACGAATTGTTTGAAGAAGCGTTTTCGTTAAAACCGGAAAAGCTGGAGACCTCCGGATTTCCAGTGGTATTTGCAGAAATGAAAGGGAAATCCGATAAAACTCTAAGTTTTTATAACCATTACGATGTGCAGCCAGAAGATCCGGTTGAGCTGTGGGAAACACCTGCTTTTGAGCCGGATATCCGAAACGGGAAAATTTTTGCCCGGGGAGTTGCTGATAATAAAGGCAACCTCATTGCCCGCCTTGCGGCATTGCATGCCATTCAACAATGCGGAGAAGAACTCCCAGTGAATATTAAATTCATCTTTGAAGGCGAAGAAGAGATCGGCAGCCTCAACTTGCCTGAGTTCGCTAAGAAATATGCTGACAAGATCAAGTCTGACGGCTGTGTCTGGGAATTTGGCTACCGCGATGCGGATGGCGCAGTGCAAGTCAGCCTTGGCGTGAAAGGCATGTTGTATGTCGAGCTTCGCTCGAAAGGTGCGAATACGGATCTGCATTCTGCGCAGGCCGCTATTATTGAAAGTCCGGTATGGAAATTGGTGTGGGCGCTTAATACGCTGAAAGATGCCGATGAAAAAATATTGATACCGGGATTTTATGATGATATCGAGCCGGTCACAGCACTTGAAGATCAATTGCTTTCGCAGTACCGGCTGGAGGAAGAGGAAATCCTGAAAAAGCTGGAGCTCGATAAATTCGTGTTGGATTTGGAAGGAACCGAGTTGAAGCGCAAGCATATTTTTGAACCGACTTGTAATATCTGTGGAATTTCCTCCGGTTATACAGGTGAAGGGACAAAGACGGTATTGCCATCGGAAGCCATGGCTAAACTGGACTTCCGCCTGGTTCCTGGACAAGATCCGGAAAAGATTCTTCGGCAGTTGAGGGCGCATTTGGATGCCCAAGGGTTCAAAGATATTACGATTCTGGTCACAAGCTCTGAAAGGGCAGCAAGAAGCCATCCGGATGAAGCAATTGCAGGAGCGATGATTGCGGTTGCGGAGAAATACAGCGCCAAAAAGCCGAATATCATCCCGAATACACCTGGAACCGGCCCGATGTACGAACTGTGCCAGGCCCTGGGAATTCCATCAGCTTCTTTCGGAGTCGGCAATTTCCAGTCCAATAACCATGCACCCAATGAAAATATTAATGTCGAAGATTACATCGATGGCATCAAGATGATTGCGGCGCTCGTTTTCGAATTCAGCCGCCAATTTGAGCCATCTGAAGGAGGTGTTCGATAATGGCTGTGATAGCCGGAGAAACCCGTGGATTCCAAGAGTTGAAAGAAACGCATCCAGAATTGCATAGCTCAATTTCTTCGCTATTTGAAGAAATTACAACGATTCGCAGAGATTTGCACGCGCATCCTGAGTTATCTTTTCAAGAAACGCGCACAGCGGGAATTGTAGCGGATCTGTTGAGGAGATGGGGCTACAAAGTTCAGGAGCATGTAGGGAAAACAGGTGTTGTGGGATTGCTGGAGAGCGGAAAGGCGGGGCCAGTATTCGGGCTTCGTGCTGATATGGATGCTCTGCCGATGGAAGATGAGATAGACAAGGAATACCGAAGCCAAAACGCAGGCGCTGCACACACTTGTGGGCACGATGCGCATACCGCGATTCTGCTGGGAGTGGCAAAGCTGTTTGCGGACAAAGGATTGCCAAGCGGTTCGCTCAAGGTGATTTTCCAGCCGGCTGAAGAAATAGGTGAAGGTGCCGCGGCGATGATTGAAGATGGCGTGTTGGCTAACCCCAAAGTAGACGCGATGGCCGGCTTGCATGTCCACCCGACGCTGAAAACCGGTGAGTTTTCAGTTACTACAGCGGAGTATAGCTGTGCCGCTGTCGACATTTTTGAACTTAAAGTGACTGGGAAAGGGGGGCATGCCGCCCATCCTCATCAAACGGTGGACCCGATTATGATTTCAGCGCAAGTTTTGGTTTCGCTCCAGCAAATTGTCAGCAGGCAGACGGATCCATTGGATTCGGTGGTGCTGAGTTTCGGACAGATAGAAGCTGGCAGCAAAGCGACAATCATTCCAAACACGGTCCTGGTGAAAGGTACCGTGCGGACGCTGAAGCCAGAGACGCGGCAACTGATGCCTGAACGCATCGAAGCGATTGCGAAAGGCATTGCCCGAAGTTTCGGGGGAGACTGCGAACTGGATTATCAATTCGTTACACCATCTATTAAAATAGATGCCGAAATGCGCGGGCTGCTTAAAGACGCAATTGGCGAATTGTATGGGGAAGGGGCATTGAAAATATCCGCTCCTTCAATGGGAGGCGAAGATTTCGCTTATTTTTCGCAAGAAGTGCCTTCCGTATTTTTCCGCCTCGGAACAGAAAATGGCAAAGACACGGCTTATCCAAACCACAATAGCCGCTTCGATGTCGACGAACAATCGTTTCTTTATGGCATATCCGTGTTGAGTTTATTGGCAAGCAATTATTTAAAACAAACTGAGGGGGAAAAAGGATGAAAAAAAGTCTATGGGGATTAATGCTAAGTTTGGTAGTCGTGTTGGCCGGATGTTCAGGCGGAGAAGAAAGCGGCGGGGCTGAAGGCGAAGAGCCTGTCGAGCAGAGTGACAGTAAAACCTTGGTGGTCGCCAATGGTACAGATGTAGTGTCTTTTGATATCCATGACCACAATACGACATCAACAGAAGCTGTCCACGTCAATATGTTCAACTATCTTTTGACGAATGATGGCGAAGAAGGATTCAAGCCTGATTTAGCTGAAAGTTGGGAAAATGTTGATGACAAAACCTGGTCGTTTAAATTGAAAGAAGGCGTCAAATTCCACAATGGGGAAGACCTGACGGCGGATGATGTGAAATACACGCTGGAAAGAATCGCGAAAGATGATACATTGCTGGAGCATGGAAACTACAACCAGATCCAGGAAGTGAAAGTTCTTGGAGACTACGAATTTGAAATCATCACAAAAAATCCGGAACCTGCATTATTGAACAGATTGTCCCGTCTGGGTTCAGGAATCCTGCCAAAAGACTATATCGAAACGGAAGGCTGGGAAGTATTCTTGGAGCAGCCAGTCGGTACAGGCCCTTATAAATTCAAAGAATGGAAGAAAGACGACCGCTTGACGCTGGAAGCTAATACGGAATATTTCGGCGAAGCGCCGAAATGGGAAGAAGTCGTATTCCGCAGCATTCCAGAAGATTCGACGCGTGTTTCTGAATTGCTGACAGGCGGAGTGGACGTTGCTGTCAATATCCCGCCGACAGATGTTGAACGCATCAATAACACAGACGGTGTAAAAGCTGTCCAATCACCAACGCAGCGAGTCATGATGTTTACGCTGCGCACAGATGAAGGCAGCGTGACGGGAGATCCGAAAGTCCGCGAGGCTATCGATTTGGCGATTGATAAACAAGCGATTGTCGATTCGTTGCTTGAAGGCGCTGGAACAGTTACACGCACCCGTGTAACGCCAGGGAACGTCGGTGCTAATGAAGATCTATACGGTAAATCCCTTTATGATCCAGAAAAAGCGAAGCAATTGCTGGAAGAAGCAGGGCATGCAGATGGCTTCGAGCTTGCACTTAGCGCACCGAACGGACGTTATTTGAAAGATAAAGAAACAGTTGAATTGGTTACTGCAATGCTTTCTGAAGTTGGCATCACTGTAAACTTGGAGTTGATGGAATGGAGCGCATTCAACCAGAAATACCAGGAAAAAGGATTCGGTGAAATGTTCTACATCGGCTACGGCAACTCGATGTTCGATGCATCGCTTGCGCTTGACCGCCTGACAACGGAAGAAGCCGCGGGTGAATCGGATTATAATAACCCTGAAGTAAACGATCTGTTGTTGGCAGCGGAACAGAATATGGACGCTGACGAAAGAGCGCAGCAGTATCAGAAAGCTCAAGAATTGATTGCGGAAGATCGCCCTCAAATTTATATGTTCCAATTGGATGCTATTACTGGCATCAACGAACGGCTGAATTTCGAACCGCGCTTGAATGAAATGTTCTATGTGGATTCAATTACATTGAAGTAAAAGAAGGGGGCGTGCCCCCTTTTTTTCAATAGGGGAGGTTTGGCATGAAGTATTTTTTGAAAAGCCTGGTTAAAACAATTCCGGTACTGCTGCTGATCACGCTGATCGTCTTTTTGCTGGTGCGCGTCACAGGCGATCCGGTATCGTTGATGCTGCCAGAGACCGCGACAGAAGCAGAGCGCGATTCCTTGCGGGAAGCAATGGGATTCAATGATCCGCTGCCTATCCAGTACCTCAATTATTTAGGGGATTTGGTGACAGGCGATTTCGGTGACTCATTCCGCTACAATACCGATGCGCTGAATCTGATTCTTGAAAGGCTTCCGGCGACACTTGAACTGGCCATTGCCTCGATGATTGTTGCCATTATCATTTCGGTTCCGCTCGGAATCCTGTCAGCTGTTAAACGCAATAGCTTTTTGGACCTTTTCATCACGGGTGGAGCGGTCTTAGGCAAAGCAATGCCGAGTTTCTGGCTTGGCATCATGCTGATTCTGTTATTATCTGTGACTTTTCAATTTTTCCCTGTTTCTGGAAGAGGCACGTTGGGCCATTTGGTATTGCCAGCAATAACTCTCGGAACGGGCATCGCAGCAGAAATGACTCGTCTGATTCGGTCCAGCATGCTGGAAATTTTAGGGCAGGACTTTATTCGCACAGCCAGAAGCAAAGGGCTGGGGGAAGCGATCATCGTCAATAAGCACGCTTTCCGGAATGCGCTGATTCCCGTAGTGACGATTATGGCTTTGCAAACGTCTACGCTGATAGGCGGCACGCTTATCACGGAAACGGTATTTGCTTGGCCGGGGCTTGGCCAATTGCTGGTTCAGTCGGTGAACTTGAGAGATATGGCTGTCGTCCAGGCCGCCACTTTCATCATTGCCATTTTCGTTATTTTAAGCAATTTGTTTGCGGATTTAGTGTATCGCTTGCTGGATCCACGCATTAAATACGATTAAAGGAGGTCAGGGCATTGACGGAAATAACAGAACCAATTGCAAATGAACAAAAAGTCAAACCCCAGTCCTCCTTGAAGAGGCTTGGGAAAAGGCTGCTGAAAAGCAAAACCGGCATGGTCGGCCTGATTATTGTGGTAGCTGTGGTTCTCATGGCCATTTTCGCTCCGTTATTGACAGACAATGATCCAGCCAAGACGGATGTAATAAATCGTCTGCTCCCTCCATTCTGGCTTGAAGGCGGAAGTACGGAATTTCTATTAGGAACGGATAATTTAGGGCGTGACGTCTTAAGCCGAATTATTTACGGATCTCGAATATCGTTATTGATTGGCATAAGTGCGGTCCTTTTAGCGGGGGCCATCGGCATGGCACTCGGATTGATTGCTGGCTATTACGGCAAAGTATGGGATTTCATTATCATGCGGACAGTCGATTCCCTACTGGCAATTCCGAACATTTTGTTCATGCTGATTATTCTTGCAGTCATGGGGCCAAGTCTCATTACTTTGATACTGGTGCTTGGAGGTACTTCATGGGTCGTCTATGCGCGTATGGTACGCAGTGAAACGCTCAGCATCAAAGAACGCGATTATGTGCGTTCTGCCAAAGCAATCGGAGCGAAAGATTTCCGGATTATTACGAAATACATTTTACCGAACGTCCTATCCTCGTTTATCGTAATCGCCACGCTCAACGTGGCCACGACAATTATACTGGAAGCGAGTTTAAGTTTCCTTGGCCTGGGCATTCAGCCGCCGGATGTTTCATGGGGGCTGATGTTGAGCGACGGCCGTGAATATATCGCAACCAGCTGGTGGGTAGCTACATTCCCAGGGATTGCCATCACCGTTACAGTACTGGGAGTCATTTTCCTTGGCGATTGGCTGAGAGATGTACTGGATCCGAAAATCAAAGATTAATGAAAGGAGGTGGCTTGGTTTTGAATAACAGCCTTTTAAAAGTAGAAAATTTGAAAGTCCGCTTTAAAACGGAAGACGGCTATGTGTCTACTGTAAACGGAGTCACTTTTGACGTTGAAAAAGGTGAAACATTAGCTATTGTAGGAGAGTCAGGAAGCGGGAAAAGCGTTACATCGCTTGCGTTAATGGGTATCTTGCCAGCGAATGGCGAAGTCTACGAAGGCGACATCCACTTTGAAGATAAAGATTTGAGGAATCTAAGCAAAAAACAATACAGGGAGTTGCGCGGCCAAGAAATTGCCATGATTTTTCAGGAGCCGATGACAGCATTGAATCCGGTTTTTACAATCGGCTATCAATTAAGGGAAACGTTGATTTTGCATTATAAAATGTCAAAAGAGCAGGCGCAGAAAAAAGGCATTGAAATGCTTGAGACAGTCGGCATCCCGGATGCTGAAAAAGTGATGGGCCGGTTTCCGCATCAGCTTTCAGGGGGAATGCGGCAGCGCGTCATGATTGCGATGGCTTTATCCTGCAATCCAAAGCTATTGATTGCGGATGAACCGACAACTGCACTCGATGTCACGATTCAAGCGCAGATTCTGACATTATTGCGCAATTTAAAAGAAAAATCGAATACCAGCATTATGATCATCACCCATGACCTGGGTGTGGTGGCAGAACTTGCGGACCGTGTCATTGTCATGTATGCAGGAGAAGTCGTGGAAGAAGCACCGATTTACGAACTATTTGAAAATCCGCTTCATCCGTACACAAAAGGCCTGATGGCTTCCATACCAAAAATCCATGACGTAGTAGATGAATTGTATTCTATAGAAGGAACAGTGCCGAATCCGGCCGATATGCCGACTGGATGCAAGTTTTTCCCGCGCTGTCCGATAGGGGATATCGAATGTACGAAAATCCATCCTCCATTAGAGTATGTTTCAGAAAATCATGCGAAACGCTGCATAAAAGTTTAAGGCAAGGGGGGATCATATGAACGTCGTCGAAGATCAGGTGATCATGGAAGTGACAAACCTGAAAAAACATTTTGATATGTCAAAAGGTTTTATCAAAAAAACGAAAACCATTGTCAGAGCTGTAGACGGCTTGAATTTTAAAGTCTACAAAGGTGAAACTTTGGGTATTGTAGGAGAATCAGGGTGCGGCAAATCGACAACCGGTTCTTTGATGCTGGGCTTGCTTGACGCGACAGAAGGGCATATTTATTTCCAGGACCAGGATATCGCCGGAATGACACAGGAAGAGCTCCGTAAAGCCAGGCGCGACCTGCAAGTGATTTTCCAAGATCCCTATTCATCCTTGAATCCTAGAATGACAGTCGAAGAACTGGTCGGGGAGCCGTTGCTGGTCCATGGCTTGGCTTCTGGAAAAGAATTGAAGAAACAAGTAAGCGAATTGTTGAAGCTCGTCGGGTTGCGGGAGCACCAGATGAAATTGTATCCCCATGAATTCAGCGGCGGGCAAAGGCAGCGGATTGGAATTGCGCGGGCATTGGCATTAAAGCCCAAAGTAATTGTCTGCGATGAAGCCGTGTCGGCGCTCGACGTTTCAATCCAGGCGCAAATCCTCAATTTGCTCAAAAAGTTGCAAAAAGAAATGGATTTGACTTATATTTTTATAGCACATGGTTTGCCTGCGGTGCGCCATATCAGCGATCGTATCGGCGTCATGTATTTAGGGAAGATGGTGGAGCTTGCTGACAGGGATGAATTGTTCGAACATCCCCTGCACCCGTATACACATGCTTTGCTGGATTCTGTACCAATACCGGATCCGAGGCTGCGAAAAGAGCATCAATTGATCAAAGGGGAAATTCCGAGTCCGAGCAATCCACCCCCGGGTTGCCCATTCCATCCGAGATGCCCTTACGCCCAGGCAAAATGCGAGATAGATATGCCCGAATACCGGGAAATCCTGCCAGCCCATTTTGTTGCATGCCATTATCCGCTGGTGAATGAAGATACAAATGTATTGCCGGATATCAAAAAAGTGAAATAAGAAGGTGCAAACATGATGAAAGTCCGAATTGGGGCAATCGGTCCTCCAGACTCTTTGCAAATCATAAGGGAAGTCGCCCAGCTGGATTCGAGGATTGAATTGGTTGAATTCGAGTATTTTGGTTCGGAGCAATTGCCGGGAATCATGTCCAAACATCGCTATGAAGTGACGCAATGGATCTTTTCAGGACAAACGCCTTATCATTATTGCTTGGAAAAAGGCTTGATTACGGAGCAGGAAGCCTCTTATCCTCCTCTCCACGGTATGGCGCTTCTTGGCACCTGCCTGCAAGTCATGCAGGAGCATGGCCGCTTCGTTTCGCATATGAGCCTGGATACCGTGGACGAAGGCATTGTCAAATCGCTTTTTTCTGAATACCATTTGGACAAAATTAATTTCGAATTGCTTTCGTACCAAGGGTATAAAGATTATGACGAAATCATTGATTTCCATTTCCAAAATTACAAGGCTGGAAAAGCGGAAGTTGCACTGACCTGCTTACTGAAAGTGTATTTGGCGTTGAGGAAGCTTGGAATTCCCTGCTATCGAGTGGTGCCTTCAAAATTAGCCATCAAAACAGTATTGGATTTGCTTGTTTCTCGCGCTCAAAGCCATGTCTATGAAAAGCAGAAAGTGGTCATTATCGGTTTTCAATTGGTCGAAGGCGGGCGGGTTTGCAAAAAGACGGTCTATGACTTTGCAGAAAAGCAGAAAGAGCTTGAACTAGAACTTGAATTGCTGCAAATTGCGAGGAAATTGAATGGATCTTTGATAAATCGTGGCGGTGGTGTGCATTTCATCTATGCCACCCAAGGGGATTACGAATTATTGATAGCTGAGCGCACATTTTCAAAAATGGTAAATGAAATCACTATGCGGACCACTTTGGATTTTCACATCGGAATCGGCTCTGGCTACACGATTCATGATGCTGAACAACATGTCCAACGGGCTTTTGAATACGCCAATGAAGAAGCCGCCGGAACAATCATCTACGTTGATGAAGAAGGAATCAACACTGGTGCTCTTGGTAAGGACAATACAAATGCATTGCCGAATCTGAAGCTCCCTGTCTACTGGGAAGCTGTTCTGAAAACGCATGGCTACCGTGAAAATATTCCGATGAAAGTTTATCAATACGTAAAATTAAAGAATATCCCGTATTTCAGCAGTGAAATGATGTCATCGCTTTTGAAAAACACAGACCGCAATTCCAGGAGAATATTAAGTGAACTGGAACAGATGGGGCTGATTCGCAGCCTTAAAGAAGATCTGAACCAAGGCAAACGCGGAAGACCTAAAAAAGTCTACGAGCTGGTTCTTGGTGAAGAAAAATGAATGCGTGTGAAAAAGCCCGAATAGGGCTTTTTTTTATTCATACGAAATATGGCTCATTTTCGATTTTCGCTGAACTTGTGATTTCGGGTTTGGGTAAGCCCGATTGAGATGAAGAAAGCGTTGTTGAAAGACTGATGTGGAAGCAAAAGCAAAGTTGTGAAATTCTTGAGAAGAGGAAGGTACGGAACGATTTAGTGCTCAATTTCTTAAACTCTGCAGTTTTGGGAAATAGCTGCCCAAAAATTCGCAGGTTGCCTCTTTAAAGTGGTTAGAAATTCTTACACGACATAATGCTATAGTAGTATATTTATAAAAGCGCAATTCAGATAATTACTTAAAGCTATAATTCCTTTTCGATTTGAGGTAAACTATTGCCTATGTCAGAAGAAAAGGAAGATTTGAATGAAGAAAAAAAGTTTGACTGTAAAAGTAATTGCCGGATTAATATTAGGTGCCATCACAGGTTTACTTATCAATCTGCTTGCACCTGACGCTTTTAATACTTTAAATACATATTTATTCGTGCCGCTTGGCCAAATCTTTTTGAGCTTGATCAGCATGCTGGTCGTGCCGCTAGTATTCTTTTCGATAATCCTGGGAACCTCAGGACTTGGCGATCCTGCGAAACTGGGCCGGATCGGCTTTAAAACAATCACTTATTTTCTCGTGACCACTACTATTGCAATAGTAATTGGCCTTGGCCTCGCCGCAATCGTCCAACCGGGACTAGCGGGAGATTTTGATCTGGAAACCGCAGAATTCGATTCTGAAGAAGCGCCTTCTGTTGCCGAAACGTTATTGAACATCATTCCGAAAAACCCGCTTGAAGCACTGACGAACGGCAATATGCTGCAGATTATCGTTTTTGCCGTATTCATCGGCTTGGCGCTTACTGCGCTGGGAGAGCGCACGAAAGGGATTGTCAATCTCGTCGAACAAGGCAATGATATTATGATGTATCTTGTTGGCATCGTGATGAAGTTCGCTCCTTATGGAACATTCGGCTTGATTGCGACAGCTATCGGTTCACAGGGGCTGTCGGCCATCAAAGCGATGAGCGCATACATGGCGGTAGTCTTGGCTGCGTTGTTCATCCACGCTATTTTCACTTACGGCGGAACCGTAGGCTTGTTGGCGAAGAAAAACCCGATCTGGTTTTTCAAGAAGTTTGCCCCGGCAATGAGTGTGGCATTCAGTACGTCCAGCAGTACAGCGACTTTGCCTGTCTCGATGGATGTTGCCCAAAAGCATTTGGGTGTACCTAAATCGATAAGTTCGTTTGTCCAGCCGCTTGGCGCAACGATCAACATGGACGGCACAGCAATCATGCAAGGCGTTGCGACGATGTTCATCGCACAGGCGTACGGTGTTGACTTGACGATGACCCAATTGGCGACGGTCGTCTTGACCGCTGTCCTGGCAAGCATCGGAACTGCAGGTGTACCTGGAGTCGGTTTGATCATGCTGGCGATGGTGCTTGGCAGCGTCAATCTTCCGGTAGCGGGAATCGGGCTTGTGCTCGGGATTGACCGTTTGCTTGATATGACGAGAACCGCAATCAACATTTCAGGCGATGCGGCTTGTGCCGTATACGTGTCGGAAACGGAGAAAAACCGATCCGAAGCGATTCAGGAAAAAGAAGTCAACGCGTAATTGAATACAACCAGCTCCCCCTGTCCTGTCAGACTGACTCTTGTCTGGCAGGACAGGGGGATTTTTTTGAATATTTTCAAGCAATTCATGCATCGCCGCATCAACGATTTTCAACGCCTGAATATAAAAGAAAGAAAAATTGGAGCAGATTGGTTTACAACATATACCCTATAGGGTATATTGTAATTAACAATAACAAACAACAAGAAAAGGGGAATCATTCTATGTTATTACGATATTTCTATGATGATAAATTAGCGCACGCATCTTATGTTGTAGGCTGCCAGGCAACTGGGGAAGCGGTAGTGGTAGACCCGATGCGCGATATTAACCCATACGTTGAACTAGCTAAAAAAGAAAACCTGAAAATTGTGGGAGCACTTGAAACGCATATCCACGCAGATTTCGTTTCCGGATCGCGCGAATTGGCTGACCGTTTCGGAACTAAAATGTATATTTCGGATGAAGGCGACAAGGATTGGAAATACCAGAACTTAGATAACGTCAGCCACCAATTAATGAAAGACGGCGATAAATTCAATATCGGCAATTTGGTCTTTGAAGTGATGCACACCCCTGGCCATACGCCGGAAAGCATCTCATTCATCTTGACGGATACAAAAGCAGCTGATTTGCCGCTTGGAATCTTCACAGGCGATTTTGTCTTTGTCGGCGATGTCGGCCGTCCGGATTTGCTTGAAAAAGCGGCAGGCATCCAAGGCACTTCAGCAGCCGGAGCCAAAGATATGTTCAAGTCGATTGAACGCTTTAAAGATCTTCCGGAGTATTTGCAGGTTTGGCCGGCACACGGCGCAGGAAGTGCTTGCGGCAAGTCCTTGGGTGCAGTGCCTTCCACTACTGTCGGATACGAAAAGTTATTCAACTGGGCGTTTCAATTCAAAGATGAAGAATCGTTCACGGAAGAGTTGCTGGCAGGACAGCCGGAACCGCCGTATTATTTCGCGGTCATGAAATCGGTCAACAAAGTAGGCCCTGAGTTGATTGCCAACTTGCCGGAACTGAAACCGATCGATCGATTAGACGATATCAAAAACTTGCTGGAACAAGGCGAACAAGTCCTGGACTTGCGCCCGGCAGATGCCTTCAGCCAAGGATTTATCCCTGGCACAATCAACATTCCATTCAATAAATCATTCTCGAACTGGGCAGGATGGGTCGTGGATTACAAAAAGCCGGTTTACATTCTGGTAAATCCTGAAGCGCTTGATGAAGTGGCCATCGCATTGCATTCAATCGGCATTGACGAAGTTCTTGGCTATGCGGATGCAAATGCAATCATCGCTCAAGCAGATAAATTGGATAAATACGATAACGTGACCATTGAAGAAGCAAAAGAAATGATCGACAATGGCGAAGCCAATGTACTCGACGTCCGAAATAAAACGGAGTATGATGAAGGACATATTGAAAATGCCGATCATATCATGGTTGGTACGTTGAAGAACCGTTTGGAAGAAGTCGATGCCAGCAAAACTGTCATTGTCCATTGCCAAGGCGGAGCCCGTTCAGCGATTGCAACCAGCCTGCTGAAAGCGAAAGGCATCGATAACATCGTCAACATGCCTGGCGGATATTCAAAATGGTCGACTGAAGTAAAAGCGTAACTGACACGATAAAACCGAACCGCCGGAACTATTCCGGCGGTTTTAAGATGCAAAGGAGCAGGTGAGTAGATATGTCAATACCGATTACATTACTGGCGCTGCTGCTTGCAGGCAGCGGCTACCGCAGATTCATGCCGCTTCGCGGAATGAAAAAAGAATGCCTCGAAGATGTGGATTCCAAGTTGTTGACGATTCTGGATATCCGTCCTTACAATATCTCGAATGAAGAAGTGCCGGGAGCTATGAACTTGCCATTTTCCTATTTAATGCGCAGCCATAAGGAAATTCCGGATCAGCCGATACATTTAATAGCATCAGATGCGATTGAGAAAAATCTGGGTGCACGCTTCTTACAGAAAAAAGGCTTTAATGTAGTGAGCTACAGCTTAACTGGACAAAACAGCAACAGCGATATGCGCGTACCGTGCAATTGATCAAAAGGATTCCATCCCACCCCATGGAATCCTTTTTTTGGTTTCTGGAAAATCTTCACATTGACATGAGGGAAACAGCGATGTATATTTTGTGTAACCGGTTACACACCGACACAAGAATGGAGCCAGGGAAATGACAACCATCAGAGACGTGGCTAAAAAGTCTGGAGTATCAGTAGCGACAGTTTCCCGTTTTCTAAATGGAAGCGGTTACGTCAGCGCGGACGCAGCAAAAGCCGTTACTTCAGCAGTTGATGAATTGAAGTATGAGTTAAACCCGGTTGCGCGGTCGCTGAACACCAAGCAATCGAATTTGATCGGCCTGATCTTGCCGGACATCACCAATCCGTTTTTTCCTGAACTCGCCAGGGCGGTTGAAGATGTTGCGCTGACATACGGCTATACCGTGGTGTTATGCAACTCGGATGAAAATCCGGAGAAAGAGAAAAATTACTTGAATACCTTAAAGAAAAAATACATTGCCGGCTTTATCGTGACATCCAACCAGTTGGATGCTCCGCATTACGCCAATATGGCCTTGCCGATTGTGGCGCTTGACCGTGCCATTAACGACAAAATCCCGACGGTGTCTTCCAATAACCGGGAAGGAGCAGCGATGGGCACGAATGCACTTCTGGAAAGAGGCTGCAAAAACATCCTGTTTTTGAGGGGACCGAATGAGCTTAATCCTGCAAATGAACGCTATCAAGGATTCATGGACGCCATTGAAGCATCGGGTGCAAAATATCATGTGGTGACGTGCCCGTTCCATTTTTCGGAATCACAGAAAATCACGGATGAGTTTTTAAAGGCGCATAAAGAAATAGACGGCATTTTTGCCAGCAGTGATGTATCTGCGGCGGGTGCATTGAAAGCGGCGGTGACACTCGGCATCAAAGTGCCTGAGCAATTGCAGATTGTCGGTTTTGATGGAATCGCGATGGGAGAAATGCTGTCGCCGGGCCTATCAACAGTGGCGCAGGACGTGTACAAAATGGGAGCGATTGCAACACGGGTATTGATCAAGCGGATTGAAAACCAGCCTGTCGATCAGCATTTTTATGAAGTGCCGGTGCAATTGAAGCTTCGCGGAACAACAAAGGGAGTGGCGGAATGATTACAGTAGTTGGCAGCATAAACATGGACTTAGTCGTAAGGGCAAATCGCTTTCCGAAACAAGGCGAGACAGCTTTAGGGGATTTGTACACAACGATTCCTGGGGGCAAAGGAGCCAATCAGGCAGTTGCAGCTGCACGCCTCGGTCAGGCGGTTCAAATGATCGGAGCGGTCGGAACCGACGCTTTCGGCGATGAGCTGTTGAAAGGCTTGGCTTCTGAAAATATTGATATCGGTATGGTGAAGCGTGTAGATGGGACGAGCGGCATTGCGAACATCCTATTGTCTGAAGGTGATAACCGCATCATCGTCGTGCCGGGGGCAAACCACGCCATTGAAGCGCATGAATTGGAAGCGCTTGAATCCAAGCTCTCAGCGAGCGACATCGTCATCCTGCAATTGGAACTGCCGATTCCAGTCGTCCAAAAGACGCTGGAAATTTGCCATAAACATAATGTGCCGACGATTTTGAATCCGGCGCCGGCTGATGCCTATACAAAAGAGTTGCTGCCATACGCCACTTATTTGACGCCGAATGAAACAGAGGCGGAAGAAATCTTTGGTGCAGGCTGGGAGCAGTCAATTGAGCAATACCCGAACCGCTTGATCGTCACATTAGGCAAAAAAGGGGCAAGATATTTTGACGGCCGCAAGCATGTCTTGGTAGAGGGTTTTGAAACACAAGCGATCGATACGACTGGTGCAGGTGATACATTCAATGGAGCATTTGCTGTGGCATTGGTAGAAAACATGCCTTTCGAGGAGGCTGTGCGCTATGCCAATGCGGCTGCATCGCTGTCGGTTGAAAAATTCGGGGCGCAAGGCGGAATGCCATTCCGGCAAGAAGTGCTGGAGCGTATGGGAGATGACAAAAAATGAAAAAGCATGGCATGATCAACCGTGACATAGCGGCGGCTTTAGCTGCATTTGGACATACAGACCTTCTTGTTATCGCCGATTGCGGATTGCCGATACCGAAAGGCATCCAATGCATCGATTTATCCTATCGCATCGGCGAACCTTCATTTCTTACAGTGCTGCAGGCAGTGTTGGAAGATTTCCAGGCAGAGGCAGGTTTTATTGCCCGGGAAATAACTGAAGAAAATCCTGAAGTCGAATCCGGCATCCTGGAACAGGTCAATGCCGCATACATTACGCATGATGAATTGAAGAAAATGAGCAAAGAGGCAAAGCTGATTATCCGAACCGGTGAAGCGACGCCGTATGCCAATATTGTTCTTCGTTCTGGTGTGATCTTTTAAAAAGGCAGGTGAATCCCGATGATTAAAATGACCAATATATCCAAGTCATTCAGCGGCAACCAAGTATTGAAGAATGTCCAGTTCTCATTGGAGCCTGGAGAAATCCATGCGTTGATGGGCGAAAACGGCGCCGGAAAATCGACGCTGATGAAAATACTGACCGGCATTTACTCGCGCGACAGCGGAACGGTGGAAGTGAAAGGCAAAGAAGTCCATTTCACTTCGCCAAAGCAGGCAGAAGACGCTGGAATTGCTGTGATCCATCAAGAGTTGAACATTCTTCCCCATTTATCGATTACAGACAATATGTTTCTGGGAAACGAAGAGACTTTCGGGCGAAGCGGGATCATTAAAACCAAAACTATGGAACAAAAAACAAAAAAAGCGCTTTTGGATTTAGGGTTGGACATCGACCCGGCAGCGCCTGCAAGTTCGTTATCGGTCGGCCAGCAGCAAATCGTCGAAATAGCCAAAGCGCTCGCTGTCGAAGCGGAAGTGATCGTCATGGACGAGCCGACAGCGGCATTGACCGACCGAGAAATCGATACGCTGTTTGCCACTATACGTGAACTGCAGGGACGGGGCGTTTCGTTCATCTACATTTCGCATCGCATGGAAGAAATCTTTTCGCTTTGCGACCGCATCACGATTTTGCGGGACGGGGAATATGTCGGGGATAAGCGGATTGCGGAAACCTCATTTGAAGAAATTGTCCAGATGATGGTCGGCCGTGAACTCGGTGAACGCTTTCCGCAGCGCAATGCCGCCATCGGCGATGTCAAATTGGCTGTAAAAGGCTTGAGCCGAAAGGATTGCTTTGAAGACGTCAGCTTTGAAATTCGCCGGGGCGAAGTTTTATCGATTGCCGGTTTGATGGGCGCGGGGCGCACCGAAGTGGCACAATCGATTTTTGGCTATAAGAAAGCGGATTCAGGCTCAGTCGAGTTCGATGGCCGCGCTGTGAAAATCAGAAATCCGAAGCAAGCGAAAGAATTGGGCATCGGCTATATAACGGAAGACCGCAAGAGCGAGGGGCTGATTGTAGATTTCACTGTCGAAGAAAACGTCAGCTTGACTAATTTCTCTGCGATTTCGAAAAACGGCCTGATTTCCAAGAAGAAGGAACGCTCGTTATACGACAGCATGGTGAAACGCTTGGGCATTCGGACTTCAGGGCCGGAGCAAACGGCAAAATCCTTGAGCGGCGGAAACCAGCAGAAAGTCGTCATTGCCAAATGGCTGGGGATTGCACCTGAACTGCTGATTCTGGATGAACCGACACGCGGTGTTGATGTCGGGGCGAAGAAGGAAATCTATTCAATCATCAATGAACTTGCGGAACGCGGAGTTGCAATCTTGATGATTTCCTCTGAACTGCCTGAAGTCATCGGGATGGCAGATCGTGTGTTGGTCATGCACGAAGGAAAAGTGGCAGCTGATTTGCCGAAAGCTGAAATGACCCAGGAACGAATTATGCATTTTGCTGCAGGAGGCGGGAACCATGAAGTTAAAGAACAGTAATCAATCGTTGCTTCAAAAGATCGGTCCATTTATCGGATTGATTGTCATCGTATTAATCTTTTCAATTTTAGAGCCTGGATTCCTATCCATGAATAATTTGCTCAATGTGCTGAGACAGGTTTCTTTTAACGCATTGATTGCATTCGGCATGACCTTTGTTATTTTGACCGGCGGCATCGATTTATCGGTCGGCTCTATCTTGGCGCTGACCGGCGCAGTCAGCGCGGGTTTGATCGCAAGCGGAATCGACCCGATTTTCGCCATGCTTGCGGGCTTGTTGCTCGGGGCCATCCTTGGCGCAGTCAATGGCTTCATCATTGCTAAAGGGAAAGTGGCACCATTTATCGCGACGCTTGCGACAATGACCATTTACCGGGGGCTGACGCTCGTCTATACAGAAGGCCGCCCAATCTCAGGGCTTGGCGATAACGCTGCGTTCCAAATGCTTGGCAAAGGCTATTTTTTTGGAATCCCGGTTCCGGTTGTGACCATGCTTATCAGCTTCGGGATTTTGTATTTCATTTTGAAGAAAACGACGTTCGGACGCCGCGTTTATGCGGTCGGCGGCAATGAAGAAGCATCGATTCTGTCGGGCATCAACACAGACCGCATCAAAATCTACGTTTACTCGTTGACGGGATTATTATCAGCATTGGCGGCGCTTATGCTGACTTCCCGCTTGAACTCGGCGCAGCCGACGGCAGGTGAAATGTTCGAACTTGATGCGATTGCAGCTGTCGTCCTCGGCGGCACCAGCTTGACCGGTGGACGCGGATGGATTGTCGGAACATTGATCGGCGCGCTGATCATCGGCGTATTGAACAACGGTTTGAACATTATTGGGGTAACCTCCTTCTTCCAGCAAGTGGTGAAGGGTGCAGTAATATTATTGGCGGTTCTCTTGGACCGTAAAAAAACAGCATAGGGAGTGTTGAGAAATGAAAAAGATTCAATTATTGTTGGTGTTGTTGGCAATGCTTATTTTGGCAGCATGTTCGATGGAAGCACCAGGCTCAGAGTCTGAAGAAGAGGGAAGCGGCGGGGAATCAAGCGGGGAATTCAAAATCGGGTTCTCGATTTCTACATTGAACAATCCATTCTTCGTTACATTGAATGATGGCGCAGAAGCGAAAGCGGAAGAACTTGGCGCTGAATTATCGGTTGTCGATGCACAGGACAATGCTTCAAAACAAGCAAGTGACGTAGAAGATTTGATCCAGCAAGGCGTAGATTTGATCATGATCAACCCGGTTGACTCGGAAGCGGTAACGGCTGCAGTAGAATCAGCGAACTCGGCTGGCATTCCCGTTATTACAGTTGACCGCAGTGCAGCAGGCGGCGAAGTGGTTTCACATATCGCATCAGATAATGTTGCGGGTGGTGAAATGGCAGGGGAATTCCTAGTATCATTAGTTGGCGAAGGTGCTTTAGTTGCTGAACTTGAAGGCGTACCAGGATCTTCTGCGGCACGTGAACGCGGCGAAGGTTTCAACAAAATCGCAGCTGACAGCTTAGAAGTAGCTGCTAAACAAACAGCTAACTTCAACCGTTCAGAGGGATTGACTGTTATGGAAAATATTCTTCAGTCGAACCCTGACATTACGGGTGTGTTTGCCCATAATGATGAAATGGCCTTAGGGGCTCTTGAAGCAATTGAAGCAGCTGGAAAAGATATTACAGTTGTCGGCTTTGATGCGACAGATGACGCTGTGAAAGCAGTGGAAGAAGGCCGTTTGGCAGGAACGATTGCGCAAAAACCGCAATTGATCGGCGAAATGGCAGTGGATGCTGCAGTGAAGTCGCTTAACGGCGAAGAAGTGGAAGCATCGATTCCGGTTGAGCTGGAATTGATCAAAGAATAACGGAAGCCCGGCATCGCGAAAACGCGATGCCGTTTTTTTATTCAGGCAGGGCTGAATAGGCGCCTTTGGCAAAGGGCTTTGCTATACTGACAGTAAAAGAACCTGAGGGCGGAGGGATTGGATGAGAAACACCTGGAAGCTGAAATATGAAGATCACAGCATTCACGTAGAAAATACGATGTTGAGCGATAAACTCTACGTCGACGGAGTATTGCAGGATGAACATATTGGTCTGCACTTGAGTTCACGGCTTTACGGGAAACTGAAAAACAGCCGTGGGGAATGGGAAGACATCAAAATTTCATTGTCAGCCAAATGCCCGAATACAGAATGCCGAATTTTTATAGGTGAACGCCTTATCTACTCGACCGGCCTGCAATGGAATATGTGAGTGATGAAACCGAGCCGCAAAGCTAAATGCTTTGCGGCTTTTGCGTTAGGTTTATCGGTCTATGCACAAGAGTAAAACAATCAATTGATTATATAAATTATGGAACATATTCCTATTTAATGAAAATGTACTAAGTAGTTGGAATCATTTGTTAAAAAATCAGAAAATTCTTTCTCCTGGTATGCTATGATTTTTTCATCACTAGGAAAAAGGGGCTGGAAAAGTGGAAAAGAAACGTGCATTGAAGTGGGGGGTGCCCGTCGTACTGGCGGCTGTATTGGCTGTATCGCCTATCCAAGGTGAAAATGCTAATCAAACAGCTGGAGCGGATGATGATTATGCGGGACTCGCAAATGACATCAATTTATTGCTTCAGGACAAGCGCCTGGATGGTGCAACGACAGGTGTCAGTATTCGCAAAGCAGAGACCGGAGAAGTGATCTACGACCATTTCGGAGATTCCCGGTTGACGCCGGCATCGAACACAAAATTGTTCAGCGGGGCGGCAGCGCTGGAAACTTTGGGGGAAGATCATCGTTTCAGCACAGAAATACATACAGATGGCCAGCTTAAAGGAAAGGTTTTACAAGGGAACCTATACTTGAAAGGGAAAGGCGATCCGACGCTGCTGCAAAAAGACTTCGAGGAATTTGCCGCTGCGCTGAAAAGCCAGGGCATTGAAAAAGTGAAAGGTGACCTTATCGGCGATGACACATGGTATGATGATGAACGCCTTTCTGAAGACATTACTTGGAAAGACGAGCGCTATTATTACGGCGCTGAGGTGTCGGCTTTGACGGCTTCGCCGAACGAAGATTACGATGCGGGCTCTGTCATTGTAGAAGTAAATCCAGGTGGTGCGCAAGGTGCAGAAACTGCAGTGACGCTGACGCCGCATACCGATTACGTCAACATCATCAATAACACGACGACAATAGCGGCTGGCGGCAAGAAAACAGTTTCCATCATCCGCGCCCACGGTTCAAACGACATCATCATCGAAGGCGAAATGCCGCTTGAAGGTTCACGTACGCGAGAATGGATCGCTGTGACGGAACCGTCGGGCTACGCTTTGGATTTGTTTGAAAATGCCTTGGTTGCAGAAGGAATCGAATTGATCGGGAAGCATGGCATGAAGATGGGCGAGGTCCCGGATGGTTCGACGTTGCTGGCTGAGCGCGAATCGATGCCTTTGCGTGAGCTTTATATTCCATTTATGAAACTGAGCAATAATGGACATGCTGAAGTGCTGGTGAAAGAAATGGGGCAGGCGGTTTCCGGTGAAGGAAGTTGGGACGCTGGGCTTGAAGTGGTTGAAGACGTTGCTGCAGACCTTGGGGTGAATATGGACACGGTCCAGTTGCGCGACGGCTCGGGTATGTCCCACGTCAACCTGGCCCCTGCAAATGAAATTTCGGCTCTTCTCCACGGAGCGCAGCAGGAAGAATGGTTCGGTGCATACTTGAATTCGCTGCCGGTAGCAGGCGTGCCTGAACGCTTCGTAGGCGGGACGCTCCGCAACCGTATGAAGACAGGGGAAGCAACTGGCAATGTCACCGCTAAAACGGGAACATTGACTGCTGTTTCCGCATTATCCGGGTACGCGGAAACTCGCAGCGGGGAAAAATTGATTTTCTCAATCCTCATCAATAACGATCTCGCTACCGTGACACCGATTGAAGATGCCATTGCATCAGCGATAGCGGAATACGGTGAAGAACAATAACTGCCATCCCGATAAGCGATCGCTTATCGGGATTTTCACCTGTTAGGAAACAAGGAGAGCTGTTGAAAATCGCTTCGGACGTTTTGGAGTGATACCTCAGACTGTCGGACAACATAGATGGTTGTTTTGCATTGCGCTTCAGGCAGACGCTTACCGCGTGCCTGGCTTCAGTCTCCTCGTCGTTGAAAAAGAGCTGCTCCTGCATCGCTGCGTTAGCTTCGTCGCAAACGAGGTTCTTCAAACCTCGTTTCCTGCGGCGCCTTCCGCACAGGTCGCTCTGTCGCTTTGCTCCATCACTGCTCCCGCAGGTGTCGCCGCCTTCCGCTTCATTCAAAGATATTTCTTATTAGCGAGTTATTTCTTTTACTGAAGAATACGAAAGATATAATTTCTGCAGTTTCTTTCGTGTTCTCCAGATATGGAGCAAAATAGCGGAGACGCCTGCGGGAAAGCGAGACAGCCGAGACCCCGCAGGGAGCGAAGCGACTGAGGAGGCTTGGCGCTCGCCCGCGGCAAGCGTAGCTGTTTTGCGGAATATCGGCTTACACCTGAGCTATTTCAGAAATATCTTACCAGTTCACCTGGCATTTTAGTGGTTAATTCTGTATGTTTAATATATTCAGACAAAATATTCAGTCACAGGGGGAAATGGAAATGAAACCAATCATCGGCATCACGGCATCAAAAGAATTAGGCAAGGAACAATATGCAATCGAACAGGCGGACACGGACGCTATTTTACAGGCAGGTGGCTTGCCGATTATGCTTCCTCATTTATTGCAGGAAAAGGATATTGACCAGATTGCGAACCGAATTGATGGATTATTCGCTGCTGGCGGCTACGACATCGATCCCACGCTATTTGGCGAGGAGCCGCACCCAAACCTTGGTGTGATCATCCCGTCGCGCGACGCGTTTGAATTGGCATTGATCAAAAAAGTGTTGGAGCTGGGCAAGCCGATTCTGGCTGTCTGCCGCGGAGCGCAGATCTTGAACATTGCGGTGGGCGGGGATATGTATCAGGACATCACTACACAGAAAGAAGGCGACTTGCTTCAGCATCAGCAGAAGGCACCGAAGTTCCATGGTTCGCATTTCGTGCACGTTCCGGAAGGATCTCTGCTGCAGCGATTGACGGGAACCACGCAATTGAAAGTCAATAGCCGCCATCATCAAGCCAACCGGATGGTGCCGGAGTCTTTCTTGGTCAGCGGTACAGCCAGTGACGGTGTGATTGAAGCGATTGAAAGCAAGGAACATCATTTTGTGTTGGGCGTGCAATGGCATCCGGAGAACATGGCAATTGCCGGTGACGCCCCTTCTATGGGCATTTTCAAAGGCTTTATCGAAGCGTGCCTGGAAGAGGGGGATGAGTAAGTGCAGATTATCGATACGCATTGCGATGCTTTATTGAAATTACAGCTTGCTAAAAGAGGAGCTTTCTACAAACAGCAGCCCTTGAATTTCACGGATGCGGAAAGCATCGAAACAAATTACGAGCGGCTTCGGTCAGGCGGGGTCAAAGTCCAATTTTTTGCAGTATTCCTGTATCCGGATTTGCCGGACAATGAAAAATGGCAGCATGCGCTTGAACAGGTCGATCTGTTTTACACGGAAATTCTTGGCAAAAACCCGGCCATGAAGCACATTAAACGATGGGAAGATATCGATGCGCTGGCAGACGGCGAAATCGGCGCTGTTTTGACGCTTGAAGGGGCGGATGCCTTTGGCAATGATTTGATGAAGCTGCGCCAATTGTATCGCCTGGGCGTGCTGTCAATCGGCCTGACGTGGAACAATGCGAATTTATGTGCGGACGGCGCCGGAGAGCCCCGGGGTGGAGGACTGACCCTGCTAGGCAAGGACGTTGTGCGCTTGAACAATGAAAACCGGGTCTTCACAGATGTTTCGCATTTATCGGTGAAAGGGTTCTGGGACGTTATGGAACTCGCTGATTATCCGATTGCGAGCCATTCCAATGCCCGGGCTCTTTGCGATCACCCAAGAAACCTGGATGATGAGCAAGCTAGAGCAATGTTCGCGAAGAATGGCATGATTGATGTCGTGTTTTGCCTGGACTTTATCAAACCCAATCCAAAAGATATTATGATTCCGGATTTAATCCGGCACATCGACCATTTTTGCAGCCTCGGAGGCGTAAAGCAGATTGGAATCGGTTCTGATTTTGACGGCATCGCTTCCCACATCATCGATCTGGAAAATGCTTCGAAGTTCCAAAATCTTGTAAATGAATTGCAAAAGCATTATTCGGAAGATGAGGTAGCGGGTTTCGCGTACCGGAATTTCCTGGAACATCGGCCAGGCATGAATGTTCAAAAAAGCTGAAGAACAGTAAGCAAAGCCCTGCAAACGAAAAAAAGCGTGCCGCTGAATTCAGCGGCACGCTTTTTTCTACTCCTCGTAAACTTGTGCAGGAGCGTTTTTCGTATTCTTGCGTTTATGGATGACAGCGTTGATTTCCGCACCGATCACCAGGATCAAGCCAGTCAAGAAGAACCAAAGCATCAAGACGATTAATCCTCCAAGGCTTCCGTAAGTTGCGGAATAACTTCCGAAGTTTGCCACGTAAATCGAAAATCCAAGTGACACGACTTGCCATAAAACGGTAGCGATGACTGCACCGATCAATACCTCTTTGAAAGGGAATTGCTTATTCGGCGCAAACTTGTAAAGGAAGGCCAGCACGATGCTCATGACCGCGATCGAGATGACCCAGCGCAGAACTTGGAAAATGATTTCCGTCTGTTCCGGCAAGTTCAAGGTTGTACTGATTGCATCGATGATGGCTCCGCCGAAGATCGGCAACACCAAAGCGATGATGACGGCAACAAGCATGAACAATGTCAAAACGATTGCTGTTGCTTTCTTTTTGATAAACGAACGGGTTTCTTCGACATCGTAAGCTTCATTTGTCGCTTCGATAAAGGCGTTCATGGCATTTGAGGCTGACCATAACGTACCCAAAATACCGAATGTCAACAAACCGCCCGATGGCGTAGTGACAACGCTAACGATCGTGTCTTCAAATGTCCGCGCCACTTCTCCTGGCATGATGCCGGCGATAAACTGCATAGCTTTATCCGGATCAATCTGCAAATAAGGCAGGATTGACAGCAGCAAAATTAATAAAGGAACAATTGCTAATAAATAATAATAGGCTTGTGCAGCAGCTAAGGTTGTGGCTTTGTCTTTTTTGATTTCGCCGCCAACAGCTTTAGCATACGACATGAATTTGCTCATATATCCGACCTCCATACTTTAGACTATTCTTTATATGCCCCATTGCTGGCTGAGTTAATCCTGAAATTTTAAAATCGCCCACATATCATGCCGCTATTCACGCATAGCTGCTCCAATAATGTCGTCAAAAGAAAACTTTAATACGTTTCCGCTGCTGTCTAAAGACAGCATTTTGAGCCTGAGATCTATCGCAGTTACAATCCCGGTGAAAGCTTGCGCCTCTTCTTGCCAAACCTGGATTTCGACTAGGCATTGGCGTCTATAAGCCAAATGGATTTCCTCGTAAAGAGCTTCAAGATCGAATTCGTCCAAATAAGGCCGTGCATCGCTGCGCTCGTGCTTCTGCCAATCGCGGAGCATCTGAACATGTTCGGGCAGCATCATCGCTGTCCACTTGATCGTACCCCGGTCTTTGATTTGTCCATTCACTTTTAATTGCCTGTTCAGTTTCATGCAAATCCCTCCTTCTATATTATAAGAACATTTGTTCTTATAATATAGAAGGGTGTCGTTATGGTCAATGCCAATTGGGAAATAATGTTCGTTTAAACGGGAAAAAGCAGGACATCTGCAATGAGATGTCCTGCTTTTTGTTAATCCCTGAGAATTTCCAATGAGACTTTTACAATATGATGATTTTCCATTTCGAGGATAATCCAGCGCTGCCCAGTTTTTGAAACGATATCACCAATTTCTGCTTCCACCAGTTGATGCTGGATCCAGCCTGCAATCGTATCGATATCGTCACTGTCTTCAAAATCCAGATTGAATCGCTCTTCAAGGTCTTTCAGCAATACACGCCCATTTAAAAGGTAGCGGTCTTCGCTTTCTTTAATGATTTCAGCTTCTTCTTCATCATCGAATTCATCGCGGATTTCGCCGACAATTTCTTCCAAAATGTCTTCCATGGTAATAATTCCTGACGTTCCGCCGTATTCATCAATCACCAAAGCGATATGCGTGCGGTCCTTCTGCATCTTCATCAATGCGGTCTGGAGAGGCGTCGTTTCATGGAAATAAGGAAGGCTATGGATGAAATCCTGCATTTTCACATCGCCTGCAAGCGCATAATGGGTCAAGATTTCTTTGGCATTGATAAAACCGATCAAATCATCTTTATCGCCATTATTCGCAATAGGATAGCGCGTGTAGCGATGTTCCCGAAGTTCAGCTAAAAGTTCTTCACAGCTCAAGTCTTGCGGGAAAGCGACAATCTGGGTACGTGGCACCATGACGTCTTTGGCGCTGCGCTCATCGAATGCGAATATATTTTGCATAAAGGACAATTCGGTTTGGTTGATCTCGCCGCTTTGGAAACTTTGTGCCATGATGATCTTCAGTTCGTCTTCCGAATGGGCCTGTTCTTCTGAAGCAGGCTGGACACCGAAAATGCGCAGGAAAACGCGCGCCGAACCGTTAAGCAAATAGATGAAAGGCGCCATGATTTTACCGAACCAATAAAGTGGCGGCGCCAGCAGCAATGACATGCGTTCGGCGAATTGGAGCGCCAATGATTTCGGCGTCATTTCGCCGATGACAACATGCAAAAAAGTCACAAGCGAGAAAGCCAGGACAAACGAAACGATGGCCGAAACCGATGACGGGATACCGAATGCATCGAAAACAGGATGCAAAATCCGCTCCACGGTCGGTTCTCCGAGCCACCCAAGGCCAAGTGCTGTGACCGTAATTCCGAGCTGGCAGGCGGATAAGTAATAATCCAAGTTGCCGACAACTTTTTTTACGGTCAACGCCTTTTTATTGCCTTCTTCGATCAGCTGGTCGATGCGCGACATGCGGACTTTGACGACGGCGAATTCAGCCCCGACGAAAAAGGCTGTCAATGCGATTAATAAGATGAGCAAAACTAAATTCAATAAAAGTATGGGGTCCAATAAATTCCCTTAAATAAGGGATTCACCTCCGGATTTTTTTGGTATTGTTATAAATTTACCATAGTTAAAAGGCAAAACCTATCGTTTTAGATTAATCAGCGAGTACCTCACGGGTGATTTCCTTTATATCAACAATCGAGTCTTCACTGATGACGTCTTCAAGAATGACATGCCGGAAGTAATCAACGCTCGCTTTCAGCGGGATAGCCAGCAGTTTTTTCAAGGCAATGCGGTACATCGCAACGAATTCCTTGTCCGAATTGCCGCGTTTCAATTCAGCGAACGACTCATAGAATTGATCGAGCTTGTCTGCCATCTCAAGCAGCCGCCCTTCGGTGGAAGCGTCTTTCCCTTCTTTCATGCGGTCGAAGAATACGTCGTGGAATTCTTCAGGGATTTCGCGGTAGATGAATTTTTCCATCATGCCTTCTTCCACTTTTGCAATCATTTCTTTAAGTTCAGGTGAAGAGTGCTTGACAGGCGTTTTGATATCGCCGATAAACACTTCCGCAAAGTCATGGTTAATGGTCTTTTCATACAGCGATTTCCAATCGACATTTTTGCCTGCCCGTTCTTCGATGGTGGCAAAGAACATCGCATATTGGCTGACTTTCCAGGAATGCGCCGCCACGTTATGCTCTTCGAATTTAAATCTGCCCGGAGCACGGATAATCCGCTCCAAATCATTTAATGAGGTAAAAAACTTATGGATTCCCATCGCCCTCGACTCCTTTAATTTTTTCTCTATACCTCATCATACCCGGTTTTCAGTATAATAAAAGAAGATACTAAAAAAGGGGAACAGGCGACATGACTGGAAAAACACACATCATTGGGGGCATTGCCGCAAGCCTGGCATTTGCCCAAATCACACATTACGATCCGGTTATACTCTTATGCTCCGGAACAATAGGGGCGCTGTTGCCGGATATCTGCCACGGAGGCAGCAAAATCGGCCGCTCGTTCCCGGTTTTATCGAAAATCGTCAATGTTCTGTTCGGACATCGGACATTTACGCACAGCCTGCTTTTCTTAGTGCTGATGGGCATCCTGTTTAATGCTATCGGGGTGGGAGAAGCCATCAGCGCCGGTTTTCTGGTCGGGATGGTCAGCCATCTTATATTGGACATGGCGACGAAAAATGGGATTAAATTACTTTTTCCATTGAAAGTGACAATCCGCTTCCCCATCACTGCAACGACTGGTGGAACTGCTGAATACCTGGTATTTTCCGGGCTTTCAGTATTGGTCGTCTATTTTGGTTATGACGCTTTTTCAATCTACTTCCAATAGAATATTGGAAAAAATTCTGCGAGCTATGAAATTGAACCTGAAATAGGAGTTTTATCGTTGCGTTATAGGGAATAATCGCCCTATAGACGAAAAACAGGAGGCGAAATTCATGGGAAAAGACGACTTTTCGAATGAACGCCCTCTCGGCGGCTCAAAAAACCGCCGCGAACGGGAAGAATTCGAAGGCATCCAGCAGGAATCCAGTGAAGACGGAAGAGACATGGAAAAAAAGGGCGCACACAGCAACCTTGGAGTCGGTGATGAAGAAACGCCAATAAAAGAAAACGAAAAAGAATGAAAAAATGCCGCCTCAGTTTTTAGCCGAGGCGGCATTTTTTCGGTACATCGATACAGCAAATAGGTATAGCATGGGCAACGACGCAGTGAACAGCACCAAAGCGTTCCAGCCTCCAGCAGTCCAAAGCGGGCTTAACAGCGAGCTGCCGGCAGCGACGCCGATATAATAAGCGACAAGGTATAAACTCGAAGCGCTTCCTTTATGATGGGCAGCTTGCTGTCCTACAGAGGCTGCAGTCAAGGAATGGGCAGTAAAGAAGCCTAGGCACGTCACGCATAAACCGACTGCGATGAGCCAGACTTGGGAGCTTAGGGTCATTAGAATCCCCAAAGACAAAATCACCACACCGGCCCTGCGCACAGTTCGAAGGCCGAATCGTTCTGCGGTGCGCCCGGCCAGAGGTGAACCAACGACACCTATTCCGTATGCGAAGAAGAAATAAGAAATGGCCTGCAGCGTCAAGGAGTATGGGGGTGCTTCCAAGTGGAATGGCAAATAAGTCCAGATGCCTGTAAACGAAATCTGCAAAACTGCCCCTAGGCCGAAGACGACAAGCAAAGAAGGGTTTTTCAAATGGAAAAGAAAGCCCGCAATGTCTTTGGCGAAGCTTAGGTCGCTCGGTCGGAAATGAAGGGATTTCGGCAGCAGCAGCAACACAGCGGCGAAAAGCAAAAGGCCGGTTATCCCGAAAACAAGGAAGGCGGTCTGCCAGGAAAAGTGGTCTGACAGATAGCCGGCGAGCACCCGGCCGATCATACCGCCAAGTGCATTGCTGGAAATATAGAGGGCGGTCGCATACGCGATGTCTTTCCGGTCGATCTCTTCACTGATATAAGCCAGTGCCGCTGCGGGAACTCCTGCCAGCGCAAAACCTTGGATCAGGCGGAGGACAACAAACCAGGTAAAAGATTCAATGAACGGCAGCAGGAAAAAAGGGAGCGCCGACCCAAGCAAGGAATAGATGATATAAGTTCGCCTGCCGTTGCGGTCAGAAAAGAAACCGAGAACGATCAAGCCGGCAATCAGTCCGACAATTGTCGAAGACAATGCCAAGCTGGATGTGGAAATCGAAACCTGGAATTCTGAGACGAAAAGCGGAAGCAGCGGCTGCACGGCGTACAGATTAGCGAAGATGAAAAGAGAAGCGAGCAGCAGGCTGAGCATGATCTTCCAAAAATCTTTGTCTTTGGAAGTGTGTTTTTGAAGCTCCATAAAATTCACATCCATTCGCTTAGCGATATCAATATATTACCATTAATCAACTGCAATGGAATTGTGTTTGAGAAAGACATGAAAAAATCCCGCAAATCGAATGATTGCGGGATTTTTTCATATTTTATTGAAGAAAGAAAGAATCTGTTTCTTCGAAGGTTCTTGAAGGCGATAGCGAAGTTCTTTGTTTTGGGTATTTACCAAGTGGTAAGCCGGGTTTTCAGCAACCGTGAACTTCCAATGCGGTTTTGTGTTTTTCTTCTTGATCTGAAGCTCAGGCGGCATCATTTTTTCTTTGAAGCTTTCGAGTTTAGCCATCAAAAAGGTATCCATATACCGTACGATCAAAAAGCCTTGTTGACGCTCCGGGTCGAATTTCGCCAAGCTGAATTCGCTGATATCAAAACCTTTTTCGTACCGTTGGACTGATGGAGATAAAACGAAGCAATCCTCATTTGCAAATACCGATGAGTTGCCTTGTTGCTTCAGCCCTAATTCTTCTACCAGAAAATCTTTGTTTACCAGACTCATTTCTCGTGCAGTAGCCATGTAATTCCTCCTTGTAAAGCTCTTTATGTCTTATTATACCACTCTTTTGCAGCGAATGGGGATGAAACGGGCTAATGCGATTTACCGGGTGCACGCAATGGGGGGATGCGAATAAAGAATAGGTGATAATATTGGAAAAATGAGCTGATAACAATTAAAAGACGGAAAATTCTGTTATATTAAAGGTGTGGAAACAAGGATGGAATGGAGGGTTTGTATGTGCGGCAGATACGCGTTGTATACGGATTATGCCATAATTTTAGAAAGGTTTCACATTGAAGAAAGTGCAGTTGGCGAAGGGGAGTATTCACCCAGCTACAACATTGCTCCTTCCCAAAAAGTGCTGGCAATAGTGAACGACGGAACAAAGAACCGTCTTGGCTATTTGAAATGGGGGCTAGTACCGCCGTGGGCGAAAGACCAGAAAATCGGCTATAAGATGATCAATGCCCGAGCAGAGACGGCTGCCGAAAAGCCAAGTTTCCGCCATGCATTCAAGAAAAAACGCTGCTTGATCATTGCGGATGCGTTCTATGAATGGCAGCGTACGGACGAAGGAAAGATTCCGATGCTCGCCAAGCTGAAGTCCGGAAAGCCATTCGCTTTTGCGGGGCTTTGGGAAACATGGCAATCACCAGAAGGGGAAACTGTGAACACTTGCACCATCCTGACGACACAGGCCAATCGTGTAATGGGGACAATCCATGACAGAATGCCCGTCATGCTGTCGGAAGAAGGAGAGAAACTCTGGCTCGATCCCCAACAGGCTCCACAGGTTCTCGAAGAGTTATTGAAGCCGTTCGACTCGGACGAAATGGAAACTTTTGAAGTCTCAGATGCCGTTAATTCGCCAAAACACAATGGACCGGAGTTGATTCGAAAAGTAGGATGATCGGAGGGATTCCAAATGAAGAGTGGCCTGATTTTAGAAGGGGGAGGCATGAGGGGAGTTTATACGGGGGGAGTTCTTGAAAAATTTTTGGAGGAAAAATTGTTTGTGGATTACATCATCGGGGTTTCGGCAGGTGCCTGCAATGCCTCTTCTTATGTGTCGCGGCAATCCGGGCGCAATCGTGAAGTGACAATTGGCTACGTCCATCATCCGGATTATATATCAGTAAAGAACCTCTTGCTGAAAAGGGAATTGTTCGGCATGAACTTGATTTTTGACGAAATTCCAAATCGTCTCGTGCCATTCGATTACAAGAATTTCAATAAAGCCACCGAAGAATTCGTAGTAGGGACGACTGATTGCATGACGGGTGAAGCCATCTACTATAAAAAGAACGAGCATGCGGATGACATCCTATCGATTGTCCGGGCCTCAAGCTCAATTCCTTTAATGGCGCGGCCCGTCGAATACAATGGGCGCATGTTGATGGATGGGGGGCTTGCTGATCCACTGCCAATCCGGAAAGCGCTGGAGGATGAAGTGACAAGGCCGGTCATTATTCTCACCAAAGAGAAAGGGTACCGCAAAAAAAAGAATTCGTTCGCGCGCATCGTGCCAACCTTTTACCGCCAGTTCCCAGGGATCATCAAGAACCTGGAGGATTGGGCTATCCGTTATAATGCAACAATGGAACTTATCGAAAAAATGGAAGCGGAAGGGACGGTGCTGGTCATCCGGCCATCTAAATATTTCAAAATGACCGGAATGGAGCGGGATGTCGGAAAGCTGACAGAACTCTATGACTTGGGCTATAAAGATACTGAAGAAATGATGGACGTAATCTATAAATTTATCAGCCACTAAACCGCTGGAAGCCAGCGGTTTTTTTGTATGGCGGTGGCGCCCGCCCACAATCGGAAATATGGTAAAATCGGAGAGAGGTGCATTTATGATCGAGCGATTGAACCACCATCAGGAAAAGACGGCAAAAGAAATTCAGCGCCTGCAAAAACGCGCATACCAAGTTGAAGCCGAGCTGATTGGTTTCGACGGCATTCCGCACTTAAATGAGTCGATACTGGAAATACAGAATTCAGGGGAAACCTTCATTGGGTATTTCAACGGAGTGTTGGCCGGCTTCATCTCTTACAAAGCGAAGGGACCTTTAATCGACATCCACCGGCTCGCCGTTGCACCGTCGCATTTTCGGCAAGGAATAGCCCGCCAATTGTTGGAGCATTTACTGGGGAATTTTCCGGACAGCGGCTTTATTGTCAGCACAGCCACATTGAATGAGCCCGCCAGAAAACTGTATGAAACTTTCGGCTTTAAAGAGCAAGGAAGCTTCGAACCGGAACCGGGAATTTCTTGTGTAATTTATCATAAAATCAAAACATTACCTATAAATGATTTCGAAAAGTAAAAATATTTATAATTTATCTTTCAAAACGGAAGTAAAAGTCGTATAATCATATACAAAAATATAGTTTAGAGGTGCGCTTATGAAATTGGATGAAATCGATCGAAAAATTTTGGAGTTATTGACCGTCAATGGCCGTTCTTCCTATGTCGACATTGGCAAGGAATTGAACTTGTCGCGTGTGGCAGTCCGGGAACGCGTCCACCAATTGACAGAGGCGGGTGTCATCGAAAAATTCACTGTGGTCATCAATAGCGAAAAGGTCGGCAAAAAAGTATCCGGATTTTTTGAAGTGGACTGTGAACCATCTTCCTTGGTCGAAGTGGCGCAAGCATTGGCGGACAACCCAAGCGTTGCCAGCTGTTATCAGATGACGGGGCCATCAACGCTGCACATGCACGTTTTGGTGGATGATTTTATGGACTTGGAAAAGTTTATCAACGAGGAGTTATATGCGCTTGAAGGAATCACGCGTGTAGAAAGCCATATTCTTTTACGGCGTTTCAAGAGCAGAAATGGTTTGAAACTCTAAGAGCTTGCAGCATATTCAATTGCTGCAGGCTTTTTTTGTGTGGAAAATCAGATGGACTGAAGTTTTATAAGCGATTGTGAAGAAGAGTGCTTCCATCTTTGCAGACTAGGAGGAAATTTAAGAAACGGTTATGTTGCTGCAAGTAAGTATGCGCTAGCTGCAAGTTACCTATAGCTTTCCGCAAGCGAAAAAAGAATGGCGCAAGTAAGCTCAACATCAGGTCAGGAAGAAGATTTTTATGTGTGATCCCAACCGCATATCATGGCGTACGGCTGCGGCAAGGAAGACTGTTTTGCGGAATATCGAGGATTAGAAACATAAATTCAATTTTTATAGCTACTTTCTTTTTGTATTCCAGAATATTGGAAAGCGGTTACATCCAAATATTTCAAAAAGATTAAAAACGAATGTGATTTTGAACTAAAAGAAAGATTTGTAAGCTGAATTTTAATTTTTTGATTGAAAAAAACAAAAAATAATTACTTTTTTGAAAATTCGTATAGATTTTTCAAAACACTTGCTCTATAATCAAAGAAATCAAAAAAATCATTTGTTAATCGTTTTCATTTAAATACTTAACAAATGTAAAGAGGGGGAGGAACAATGCTTGCTTTAATAATCCGCCGAATCATGCAATTGGCATTCTTGCTGTTCGGAATCTCATTTCTCGTCTTTTCTTCCATGTATATAGCGCCCGGGAATCCGGCAGCTATCATTGGCGGCCCGACTGCTACGGCGGAAGATATAGCGGCAATCGAAGCGAATCTCGGCTTGGACGATCCGTTTCTTACACAATATGTACGCTATGTCAGCAATGCGGTGCAAGGGGATTTTGGTTATTCCTATCAGACTTCTCAACCAGTAGCTGATGCAATCGCAGTCCGTTTTCCAAATACCTTGAAACTGGCAATCGCCAGTATGATTGTCGCGGTGGTCATCGGCATCATTACAGGCCTGGTCTCGGCATTGAAGCAAAATTCCTTGCTGGATGTCTCGGCAACGACCTTTGCATTAGCGGGGATCTCGATACCGAACTTCTGGCTGGGGGCATTGCTCATCCTGGTTTTCTCGGTCAATCTCCAATGGCTGCCGGTAGGCGGGATGACGAATCCCTTCTATACATTAGCGGGGATTAAAGAATTGATCCTGCCGGCCATCACACTCGGCACAGGTTCAGCGGCGATGATTGCCCGCATGACACGATCTTCGATGCTGGAAGTGATCCGGGCGGATTACGTCCGGACTGCACGCGCAAAAGGCGTCAGAGAAAAAAATGTCATTTGGATCCATACCTTGAAAAACGCGATGATCCCGATTATCACCGTTATCGGCTTGAATTTCGGTTTCCTGCTGGGCGGAACGATCATTACAGAAAAAGTATTCGCGATCAATGGGGTCGGCCGTTTGATGATCGATGCCATTGCCGCCCGGGACTTTCCGATGGTCCAAGGTTCCGTGCTTCTCGTCGCTACCTTGTTCGTAGTCGTCAATCTGCTTGTTGATATCATTTACACCTATATCGATCCACGGATCAAATTCGATTAAGAAGGAGGGGACCTAATGGCAATGGCGGAAACAGTTGCTTTAAAAGAAAAAAAGCGCGAGAAATATATCGTCACCACGATTCGGCGCTTGTTTAAAAACAAGTTGGCAGTAGCTGGCCTGATTATCGTTATTCTGCAAATCCTGATGGCCATTTTTGCACCGGCCATCACGGTACACGATCCGATAAAGCAGAATCTCGCCAGCAGTGAATTGCCGATGTTCAGTGATGGCCATTGGCTTGGCACGGATAATTACGGCAGGGATGTTTGGAGCCGCATCGTCTTCGGAGCCCGGATTTCCCTGGTGGTCGGACTGGTTGCTGTATCGTTAGGGCTTATCGGCGGAGTGCTCCTGGGCATGCTCGCCGGCTTTTACCCGAAGCTTGACGCAGTAATCATGCGCTTTGTCGATTTGCTGTTCTCGTTTCCGGGAATTCTGTTGGCGATGCTGATCATCGCTATCCTGGGAACTAGCCTGGTCAATGTTGCGATTGCCATCAGCATCTGGTCGATTCCTACATGTGCACGGATTGTCCGCGGCTCGGTGTTATCGATCAAAGAAAAAGAATACATCATGGCCATGCGCTCGATGGGCGCTTCGGATCTGCGGATCATGGCCCGCCACATTTTGCCGAACGCCACTGCACCAATCATTGTTTTTGCAACAATGCGGATGGCGACTGCAATCCTTTCCACAGCCTCACTCAGTTATTTAGGGCTCGGCGCACAGCCTCCGACTCCGGAATGGGGCGCAATGATTTCGCAGGGCCAAGACTTTATGTGGACATCTCCGCATTTGACGATTGTGCCCGGCATCGCCATCATGCTGACAGTTTTCGCCTTTAATGTACTCGGAGACGGCTTGCGCGACGCGCTTGATCCGAATATGGATATACAACAATAAGAATGGGGGAATTTAAATGAAAAAACACTGGCTGCTTTTATTAACATTAATCGGGGTACTGATTTTAGGGGCTTGTTCAGGAGGAAGCACAATTCCCGAAGGGGAAGAAGGCTCAGGTTCTGGTTCAGAGCCGGCAAGCGAGGGAGCGAAGGAAGTCATTTATGCTTCAACTTCTGACGCCGTGGGATTATCTCCGACAATGACGAATGACTCGGTTTCTTCGAACGTCATGACCCAAATTTACGAAAACTTATTTGAAAGAAATCCGGAAACGATGGAATTGGAACCGAAACTTGCAGAATCCTATGAAAATACGGATGAGCTGACGTGGGTAATCAAATTGAAAGAAGGCATTACGTTCCAGGATGGTACACCATTCAATGCGGAAGCCGTTAAATATTCTTTCGATAAATTGCGCGATCCGGCAACAGGAGCGCCGCGTGCATCCTTGTTGGAGCCAATTGATACAGTAACAGCGGTTGATGAAACAACTGTAGAAATCAAAACAAAATACCCATACGGACCGTTGCTTGCAGCATTGTCCCACTCAAATGCAGCGATTATCAGCCCAACTGCTGACGAAAAACAAGATTTGATGCAAAACCCGGTAGGTACTGGCCCATTCAAATTTGTCAGCTGGGCAACTGGAGACCAAATCGTCCTTGAAAAAAATGCCGATTACTGGGATGGGGAAGTCGCTCTTGATAAAGTGACATTCAGAGTAGTTCCTGAAACATCCACAGCTATTTCAATGCTTCAGACAGGGGAAGTGAACTTCCTTGATGCATTGCCGCCAGAACAGATTTCCCGTATTGAAGGCTTAAAGAATGTTGAAGTTGCTAAACAGGAAGGGACTCCGGTCTACTACTTGACGTTCAATCATTCGAAAGAACGCAACCAAGATCCGGCGTTCCGTAAAGCGGTGGCACAAGCAGTCGACCGTGACGCATTTGTTGAAAAACTGAATGGATTAGGTGTAAGAAGCGATAGCGTGCTTGGACCGAAAGTTTTCGGCTATAACGAAAGTGCAGACAATGCAGGAACAGCATACGATCCGGAAGCTGCTAAAAAACTTGTTGAAGAAAACGGTTTTGGCGATGAGCCGATCAAATTGCTTGCGGCAAACCGCGATAACTTTGTGCTGATGGCTGAAATTGTCCAAGCACAATTGACTGATGCTGGATTCAAAGTTGAAATTGAAATGATGGAATGGGCGACATTCCTTGATACAGCACGTGCAGGTGAATACGATATGACATTCTTAAGCTGGTCGAATGTAACGAGCGACGGTTCTGAGATGTTTTATCCGAACTTCCATTCCGATAACGTTGGAAACTCAAACCGTGCGCAGTACAGCGATCCTGAATTCGATAAGCTTGTAGAAGCGTCGCGTACAACGATCGACCAAGATGAGCGCGAGCAATATTTGAACGAGGCGAATATGTACATGCTTGAAAACGATGTAGCCATCGTGATGTACCATGGCCTTGTGACTTCAGCTACTGACAAATCGGTCAAAGGGCTGAAAGTGGACCCTAATGGCCAATGGAGCTTAAAAGACGTAACGAGAGAGTAGGGAGAATATGGGAGAAAGATTGCTTGACGTGAAGAATTTGGTCACATCATTTCGTACAGCCGATGGAACATTGCAAGCGGTCAGAGATGTTTCTTTCCATGTCGATAAAGGGGAAACGCTTTGCATCGTCGGCGAGTCCGGCTGCGGGAAAAGCATCACTTCTTTATCGGTGATGCGCTTGCTGCCATCCAACGGTTCAATTGAAAGCGGGGAGATTCTGCTGAACGGCGAACCTCTTCAAAATCTATCAAATGAACAAATGCGAAAAATCCGCGGCAACCGGCTTTCAATGATTTTCCAAGAGCCGATGACTGCGTTGAATCCGGTTTTGACGATCGGCTATCAATTAAGGGAGCCGCTGATGCTGCACCATAAAGTGTCTAAAGCAGAAGCATCGAAACAAGGCATTGAATTGCTCCGGCAGGTGGGAATACCCAATCCGGAGAAACGGTTGAACCAATACCCGCATGAATTGAGCGGGGGGATGCGGCAACGGGTCATGATCGCCATGGCCTTGTCCTGCCACCCGAGTCTGCTGATTGCGGATGAACCTACTACGGCGCTGGATGTTACCATCCAGGCACAGATTCTGGACTTGATCAAAGACTTGAAAGAGAAATTGAATATGGGCGTTTTGATGATTACACATGATATGGGTGTCGTAGCAGAAGTTGCCGACCGCGTCATGGTCATGTACGCAGGCAAGAAAATCGAAGAAGGGCCGGTGGAAGAAATATTCACCAATCCGAGCCATCCCTATACGTTAGGGTTGCTGCATTCGGTGCCGAACGTCGATGATCCTGAATTTGAACTGGAGCCGATTCCGGGCAATATGCCTGGATTGAATGAACAAATCAGCGGCTGCCGTTTCCATCCACGATGCAAATTCGCTATGGATAAATGCAAAGTGACGGAACCTCCTAATTTCAAGGTATCCAATGGCCATAGTGCGATGTGCTGGCTGAATGAAAAGGAGGCCGAAAAAGATGAAAGCAGTGGAAGAGTCACGGTCGAATCCTGAAGTCCTCGTTGAATTGAATGGCGTTAAAAAATACTTTCCGATTAAAGGCGGAGTCTTTAAACGGGTTGTCGGCAATGTCAAAGCCGTTGAGTCGGTAACACTGAAATTATACAAAGGAGAAAGCCTCGGAGTGGTGGGGGAATCCGGCTGTGGAAAATCGACGCTGGGGCGCACAATCCTCGGGCTTGAGGAGCTGACTGATGGTACAATTAGCTTCGGGCAGCAGGAAATCCAGGATCTGAGCCGCAAGGAAAAAAAGAAATTTGTCAAAGAAATGCAGATGATTTTCCAAGATCCTTACGCTTCGCTGAATCCGCGCCAACGCATCGGGCATGCATTGGATGAAGTGTTTAAGATGCATACCGATATGTCGGCGAAAGAGCGGAAAGATTCCGTTTTGAGCTTGTTAGCCGAAGTGGGGCTGAAGCCTGAACATTACGACCGCTATCCACATGAATTCAGCGGCGGGCAACGGCAGCGAATTGGCATTGCACGGGCAATTGCCCTCAATCCTTCTTTTGTCATTTGCGATGAAGCGGTATCGGCATTGGATGTTTCAGTGCAGGCGCAAGTCTTGAAACTGCTGAAAACGATCCAGAAAAAATACGATCTTTCTTATATGTTCATTTCCCACGATTTAGGAGTTGTGCGTTACTTCTGCGATCGGGTGCTTGTTATGTACCTCGGGAATATGGTGGAAATGAGCGATGTATCCAAAATCTTCAACAACCCGCTCCACCCTTATACAAAAGCGTTGTTGTCGGCGATTCCAAGGCCGGCGATCAACGCGAAACGCGAACGCATCCGCCTTGTAGGCGATATGCCGAATCCGGCAAATCCGCCTACAGGCTGCCCATTCCATACCCGTTGTCCGATTGCACAGGATGTTTGTACAGTGGATAAGCCGGCGTTTGTGGAACATGAACCAAATCATTTTGCGGCGTGCCATTTCGCGGGCAAACTATGAGCCGGGTGCCGGGGGAAACTCCGGCAGCTGGCTTTTATTCTTATAACTGGAGGAATTTTAATGGACTATTTACAGCACCCATTCGAATCAAAAAGGCATACGGTATTTTCAAAAAAGGGCATGGTTGCAACTTCCCAGCCTTTAGCGGCCCAAGCAGGAATCGAAGTGATGCAAAACGGCGGCAATGCAATTGATGCTGCAATTGCGACAGCAGCAGCGCTGACGGTCGTTGAACCGACTTCCAATGGAATCGGGGGAGATGCATTTGCTCTGGTATGGGTGAAGGACAAGCTCCACGGACTGAACAGTTCTGGTCCGGCACCGGCGAAGATTTCAGTAGAAGCGGTAAAAGCGCTTGGCCACGACAAGATGCCGGTGCACGGCGTCGTGCCAGTAACCGTTCCTGGCGTTCCCGCTGCATGGGCGGAACTTTCCAGCAAATTCGGCAAATTGCCTTTGTCCGAAGCGTTAAAACCGGCAATCCGCTATGCAGAAGAAGGTTATCCGTTGACGCCGATTCTCGGCAAGTACTGGAAAGCGGCTTATGAAAAATTCAAGGATTCGTTCACTTCCGAAGAATACCAATCGTGGTTTGATACGTTCGCACCGAATGGCAAGGCTCCGGAAATTGGAGAAATGTGGTCTTCGCCAGGACATGCGTCGACATTGAAGGAAATAGCTGAAACAGAAGGGCGTTCTTTCTATGAAGGGCCGCTCGCTGAAAAAATCGATGCCTTCATGAAGGAGCATAATGGCTTCCTTGCAAAAGAGGACCTTGCAGCATTCAAACCGCAATGGGTTGAACCGGTATCCGCCCATTACCGAGGTTATGATGTGTGGGAAATCCCACCCAACGGCCAAGGCATGGTAGCGTTGATGGCATTGAATATCTTCAAAAAACTGAAAGAGCCGAAATGGCAGTCAGCTGACACCTATCATGCACAAATCGAAGCGATGAAGCTGGCTTTCACAGACGGCAAAGAATTCATCACGGAACCGGAAGCGATGCCTGTCAGCGTCGAACATCTTCTATCTGAAGAATATGCGGCCCAGCGCGCCGGTACAATCGGTGAAAGTGCAGCAGATCCTGTTCCTTACGAGCTGCCTAAAGGCGGGACCGTTTATTTGTCTGCAGCAGATGAAGAAGGCAATATGATTTCCTATATCCAGAGCAATTACATGGGCTTCGGTTCAGGAATCGTCATTCCGGGAACGGGAATCGGCCTCCAGAACCGCGGAGCGGATTTCTCGCTTGAACCGCAGCATCCGAATGTCCTGCAAGGCGGGAAACGGACATACCACACGATTATTCCTGGATTCCTGACCAAAGATGGCAAAGCGGTCGGTCCATTCGGCGTAATGGGCGGCTACATGCAACCGCAAGGCCATTTCCAAGTGGTCACGAACACCATCGACTATTTAATGAATCCACAGGCTGCTCTCGATATGCCGAGATGGCAATGGATGGGCGGCAAAACGATTTTGGTCGAGCCGAACTTCCCGAATTATTTAGCGCAGTCGCTTGCGCGTAAAGGGCATGCAATTCAAGTAGCTACAGACGGCGGTGCTTTTGGCCGCGGCCAGATCATCTGGCGCAATCCGGACACGGGCGTATTGTCAGGCGGCACAGAGTCCCGTACGGATGGAGCCGTGGCTGTTTGGTGACTGAAGGGAAAAAAGGGATGGAGCCGCGGGCTGGTTCAGCCTTAAAAATCAATGCCGATTTATTTGCCGCCTTTTTTCGCGTCGGTATTTTAGGCTTTGGCGGAGGTCCGTCGGCAATCCCTCTTTTCCATGCGGAAGCTGTGAAAAAATATGATTGGATGACTGAAGACGAGTTCAGCGATACCTTGGCGCTTGCCAATACGATGCCAGGGCCGATTGCCACGAAAATGGCCGGCTATATCGGCTATCGCATCGGCGGCATCGTTGGCAGCATGACGGCGCTGATTGCGTTAGTGGTGCCGACGGTCCTGATGATGATCCTGTTGCTTGGTGCATTACAGCAATTCAAGGGTGTGGAATGGGTCAACAGCATGTCAGCAGCAGTTGTCCCGGTTGTTGCGGTCATGCTTGGGGTGATGACTTGGGATTTCGTGAAAAAATCCGGGCAATCCCTGGGCTGGCCTCGCGCTGCCTTGCTGCTCGGAATTTCAGTCCTGTTGATGGAAATCCTCCATATCCATCCAGTTGTTTTAATCATCGGAATTTTGTTGATCGTGTTGCTGGGCTTTAGAAAAGGAGGGCGGACAGCGTGATTTACTGGTCCATTTTTCTGGCGTTTTTTATTCCTGGCATTTTGGGCTATGGCGGAGGCCCTGCTTCTATCCCGCTCGTTGAGAAGGAAGTGGTTGACCGGTACGGCTGGATGACGACGCAGGAATTTGGGGAAGTGCTGGCATTGGGGAATGCACTTCCAGGACCGATTGCGACGAAAATGGCTGGCTATATCGGATATATGGAGGGCGGAATCCTCGGCTCGTTTATCGGGCTGTTCGCTTCGATAGCACCTTCGCTGATTTTGATGGTCGCGTTGATGATGACGTTGATGAAGTACAAAGATTCCCCGAAAGTCAAAAACATCACGAAGATGATCCGTCCCGTCATCGCTGTTCTTTTGGGCGCCATGACGCTGCAGTTTTTCATGACATCGGCTGAAACGTCCGGCGGTGTGCAGACCGTAGTACTTGCGGTGCTCAGCTACTGGCTATTGGAAATCAAGAAAATCCATCCGGCTTTTGTCATTTTGCTCGCACTTGTCTACGGAGGCCTCAGCGGTTTGTTTTAGTATGTGACTCTTAATATCTTTTCATTTCGCTTCAACGCACTTTCATGTCTCGAAGCTAGCGAAGCGATGCAGAGACAGACGGACGCTTTCCGCGGGCACGGCTTCAGTCTCCTCGTCGCTTCGCTCCTGCGGGGCCTTCAGCTCGCGTCGTTCTGTCGCTTTGCTCCGTCACTGCTCCCGCGGGAGTCGCCGTCTTCCGCTTCATTCAAAAGTGTTTCTTAAGAACAAGTTATTTCTTTGATTGAAGAACTTCAAAGATATACTATCTGTAGTTTAATACTAGTCTCTAGATATGGAGCAAAACAGCGTAGACGCCTGCGACGAAGCTAGCGAAGCGATGCAGGAGCATCGGTTTTCGAAGCGAGCGAGGAGGCTTGGCGCTCGCCCGCGGCAAGCGCAGCTGTTTTGCGGAATATCGTTTTTACAAATTGTATATGGCTTAGTTCCTCAATAACCTCCAAACCATCCGCCTGCAGCGGATGGTTTTTTGCTGCAGGCAGAAACCTTTACTTCTAATTCGAGATATTTTATGATTGCAATCAAGGACAATTGTTGTCCTCGTTAATAAGGGATAGAGGTGAATTTCATGCACATGAAGACAGGGGTCGAACAATCCGTATATGCCATTCTTTTGCTGAATATGCTGCCGGGCAGAGCGGTGCTTTCCGGGGAAGCAATCAGCCAGCAGCTGAACGCATCACCCACTTATTTTCAGAAGTTGTTGAGGAAATTGGTCAGTGCGGATCTGGTGGCATCAGTGCCTGGCGTCAAAGGTGGATTCCGGTTGAAGAAGCGGCCCGAGGAAATCTGTGTGTACGATATTTACTTGGCAATCGAGGGCAGGCAATCGCTGTATTCTCCAAGCGGAATATTAGGTGATTTGCTGGAACTTGAAAAAAAAGAGGCCAGTTGCTTGTTGACGGATTTGATGGATGAAGCCGAATCGGCATGGAGAGCTGTTATGGAGCGCGAAACAGTGGCTTCATTGGCACGGAAGATGGAAGAAGAGCGATTCCAGCCGAAAGCGGCAGAACTTCAAAAATGGTTAAACGAAAAAATGCTTGTTCAGGAAAGGAGCGGTAATCGATGATTGCAAGTTTGACGCGCATTAACGAATTATCAAAAATAGCAAAAGAAATAGGTTTGACGAAAGCCCAGGAAGTGGAACGGCAAGTGCTGCGCGAAGATTATCTGCGCGAGATTCGTGGACAGGTAGAAAGTTCGGTTACCGGATTGACGATTATCGACCCACTCGGCAACGACGTTACGCCAGAAAAATTAAAAGATAAAACCATTAATAATAATATATAGAAAGAAAGTGATTATAGATGAATGATTATTTAGTAAAAGCATTAGCGTACGACGGGCAAGTCCGTGCTTACGCCACACGAACAACTGAATCTGTTGGGGAGGCGCAGCGCCGCCATTATACGTGGCCGACTGCTTCCGCTGCACTTGGCCGCTCAATGACAGCGACCGTCATGCTCGGAGCCATGATGAAAGGCGAAGAAAAGCTGACGATCAAAATCAACGGCAATGGCCCGCTTGGAACGATTTTAGTGGACGCCAATGCCAAAGGGGAAGTCAGAGGCTATGTGTCGAACCCGCATACCCATTTTGATTTGAATGAAAAAGGAAAATTGGATGTGCGCCGCGCTGTCGGAACGGAAGGCACACTGTCGGTATCAAAAGACATCGGCTTGCTGCATCCTTTCGTCGGGCAAGTGCCGCTCGTATCCGGAGAACTGGGTGAAGACTTCACGCATTATATTGTTACTTCAGAGCAGGTTCCTTCTTCAGTCGGAGTCGGCGTAATTGTCAATCCGGACAATAGCATCCAGGCTTCAGGAGGCTTTATCATCCAGTTGATGCCGGGCACTGAAGAAAGTGTCATTGCGCATATTGAACAGCGCCTATCGGAAATTCCGACCATTTCAAGCATGGTGCGCGACGGCTTGACACCAGAAGAGATTTTGTCGGAAGTTCTTGGCAGCGAGAATGTCAAAGTCCTTGAAAAAATGCCTGTGCAATTCCAATGCCAATGTTCACGTGAGCGCATCTCGAATGCCATCGTCAGCCTTGGCCCGGCAGAAATCGAGGACATGATTGCGACTGATGGCCAAGCGGAAGCCCAATGCCATTTCTGCAATGAAACATACCATTTTTCCAAACAGCATCTCGAAGAAATGCTTGGTTAGAAGTTTAATAGGAATGCAGCGGATCTGTTCCGCTGCATTTTTTTTGGTAGAAAACCGCTGTTTTACTGAAAGCGGATTAGTTGGTATGAAACGAAAAGTATGTTATTATTATCTCGAATTCAAGATAAGTTTTAAGCTAATCAAAAAAGGGGAAAGCCTGAACAGGGGCTTTCTACTATCTCAGGAGGTTTTAAAAAATGAAACACATATTCCAAAAAGGTACCGACCCATCCAAACCAACATTTCTGATGCTCCATGGCACAGGAGGCAACGAAAACGACTTGCTGCCGATTGCAGCTCATATCGATTCGCAGGCTTCCGTCTTAAGTGTCCGCGGCAACGTTTCAGAAAATGGCATGCCGCGCTTTTTCAAGCGCTTGTCTGAAGGTGTATTCGATATGGAAGATTTAAAAATGCGGACGGAAGAATTACACGAGTTTATTGGCAAAGCAGCTGAAGAACACGGTTTTGACCGTGCCAATGTCATCGCCATCGGCTACTCGAACGGAGCGAATATTGCAGCCAATCTGCTTTTCACATACGCAGATGCGCTGAAAGGTGCGATTCTCCACCACCCGATGGTGCCGAACCGCGATACGGAATTACCGGACTTGGCAAATGTTCCTGTATTCATTGCAGCCGGTACGAATGATCCGATTTGCCCGGCACAAGAGTCGACAGATCTGGAGCGGCTTTTAAGCGATGCCGGCGCAAGCGTCAAGCTTCATTGGGAAAATTATGGACATCAATTGACCATGCCGGAAGTCGAAGCGGCGAAAGAATGGTACGATAACTTATAATCAATCAACCCCTCTTGCGTAAAAGAGGGGTTTTCGAAATTTCAGGAGGAGGGATGTTATGAAGGAAAACCCGCATATCCAGGAGCAGCTCGAAGCATGGGTGAAAGAAAACAAGGGGCATGCCGTCTTAGGCACGACCGCCCAATATATTCCGGCGCTTGGCAAAGTCGACCCAAGCCTTCTGGGCATCTGTATGGTCGATGAAGACGGCCATTATTATTGTGCAGGGGATACGGACAAGGAATTCACACTGCAAAGCATATCAAAGGCCTTGACGTTCATCGCTGTCAGTTGCCATTACGGCTTGGATTTCGTGTTGGAGCGCGTCGATGTCGAGCCGACCGGAGAAGCGTTCAATTCGATTATCCCATTTGAAATACACCGGCCGAACAAACCATTCAATCCTTTTATCAATGCAGGAGCAATAACTATTTCTGCACTCTTGCCAGGTCCGACAAGCCAGAAGAAATACGAATTTTTACTGGAATTTCTGGAAAAGCTCGTCGGCCATCCGTTGGAGCTTGATAAGGAAGTGTACGATTCTGAATGGAAGACATCCCATCGCAATCGGGCACTTGCCTACTACTTGAAAGAAGCGAAGTTTTTGGATATTGAAGTGGAGGAAGCATTGGATATATACATCCGCCAATGCTCCATCAAAATGAGCGTCAAGGACTTGGCGCTGATCGGGCTGATCATCGCATACGACGGTTTTAACCCGATTACGAAGGAAACGCATTTCTCGGCTGAAATTGCGCAAGTTGCCAAAGTCTTGATGGTCACCTGCGGCATGTACAATTCATCCGGCAATTTTGCTGCGCATGTCGGCATCCCAGCAAAAAGCGGCGTGTCTGGCGGAATCATGGGGGCTGTGCCTCCGAAATTACATTCCCAGACCTACGAATTCAAGGCTGGTGCAGGCATCGGGGTTTACGGACCGGCGATTGATGTTCAAGGGAACAGCGCAGCGGGGACAATGATGCTGCGGCAGATTTCAAAAGAATGGGATTTAAGTATATTTTAAGTGGGAAGTCCTGCAGGCTATTCATGCCTGCAGGGCTTTTTTCATGTTTTTCCATTTTGCGTTTTATTAAAAAATTTAGAGGGTAGAAAGATTAAAGAAAGAAAATTGCGGCAGAGGAGTGGAGAAATGGATAAGAAAACAAAAATCGGCGCTGACAGCAAAGACGAACAGTTGGAGCAATTCCGCAGCGATGACGCCGGTAAGCATCTTACAACCAACCAGGGAGTCAAAGTATCGGAGGATGAATTTTCACTGAAAGCTGGAGAACGCGGGCCAACGCTGATGGAGGATTTTCATTTCCGCGAAAAAATGACGCATTTTGACCATGAGCGGATTCCTGAGCGTGTGGTCCATGCCAGAGGCTATGCGGCGCATGGTGTTTTCGAAGCATATGATTCATTGGAACATTTGACGAAAGCCAAATTCCTGTCCGAGAAAGGCAAGAAAACGCCTGTTTTCGTTCGTTTCTCCACTGTAGCAGGATCTAGAGGCTCCGCTGAAACCGTGAGGGATGTGCGTGGATTTGCGACAAAATTCTATACAGAAGAAGGGAATTACGATTTGGTCGGCAACAATATGCCTGTTTTTTTTATTCAGGATGCCATCAAATTCCCGGATTTTGTCCATGCCGTAAAACCGGAACCGCATAACGAAATGCCGCAGGCAGCAAGTGCCCATGATACATTATGGGATTTCGTCGCGTACAACCAGGAAACGGCCCATGCCATCATGTGGCTGATGTCTGACCGCGCCTTGCCGCGCAGCTTCCGCACGATGGATGGCTTCGGCGTCCATGCATTCCGCTTCGTCAATGCGGAAGGAAAATCCCATTTCGTGAAATTCAACTGGAAATCGACGCTCGGCGTGCATTCGCTCGTGTGGGACGAAGCACAGAAGATTTCAGGCAAAGACCCGGACTTCCACCGCCGTGATTTATACGACGCAATCGAAAACGGGGACTACCCGGAATATGAGCTAGGGGTTCAAATCATCCCTGAAGAAGATGAACATAAATTCGACTTTGATTTGCTTGATGCTACCAAACTTTGGCCGCAGGAAGAAATCCCGATTCAAATTGTCGGCAAGATGACGCTGAACCGCAATGTCGATAACGTTTTCGCAGAAACCGAGCAAGTGGCATTCCATGCGGGGCATGTTGTTCCTGGAATCGATTTTTCCAACGATCCATTGCTCCAGGGTCGCTTGTTCTCCTATACAGACACGCAATTGATCCGCCTTGGAGGTCCGAATTTCCATGAGCTGCCGATTAACCGGCCGGTTTGCCCATTCCATAACAACCAGCGCGATGGCTACGGGCGCCAGACGATCAACCGCGGGCAAGTCTCCTACCATAAAAATGGCTTAGCCAATAATACTCCTGCACCAGCAAGTCCGGCGGATGGCGGCTTCGAACATTACCAGGAAAAAATGGAAGGGCGCAAAGTGCGTGCGCGCAGCGAAAGCTTCAAAGACCATTTTTCACAGGCTGCGATGTTCTGGAATAGTATGTCCGCGCCTGAAAAAGAGCATATCATCGAGGCGTTCAGTTTCGAACTTGGAAAGTGTAAAGAGAAAGTGGTGCGCCAAAACGCGGTCGACATGTTCGCAAATGTAAACCTTGAAATGGCTCAGACCGTAGCGAAAAATGTCGGGGCAGTGCCGCCGGAAAGCGGTAACACCGAGATCGGCAAAACTTCTCCGGCGTTAAGCCAGGAAAATACGATCAAAACGCCAGCGACCCGTAAAGTCGGCGTCCTGCTGGGAGACGGCTTTGAAGATAAAGAAGTATCGAAAGTATTCGACGCATTGAAAGCTAAAGGGCTTCAAGTGGAGATTGTCAGTGAAATGCAAGGCATGGTCACAGGCAAGAACGGCGGCGAATTTGAAGTGGACCATACGTTTACTACAGCGGATCCTGTGCTATATGATGCAATTTACGCAGTAGGCAGCGAAAACGTCAGCCGGAAATTCGCTAAAGAAGCGGCGCGATATGTCGGTGAAGCATTTGACCATTACAAACCTGTCGGAGCTACTCATGACGGCATGAAGTGGATTGAAGCGGCCCATATTCAAGGGCAGCCGGGTGTTATTACTGGAGCGGCAGCCGACAATTTTGCAGCTGATTTTATTGCTGCGATCACCAAGCATCGCCATTGGGACCGCCAAGTAGAATAAGATTTCGCATTATAATCCTTTAGTCCTTAAAATGCAATAAAGTGTTTGAGTGATTTTGAGGTGGGTATTCCAAGACTAGGCAAGATTTTTCGCAATACAAAAATTTAGGTACACATAAAAAAATTGGAGGAATAGAAAATGGCCAACAATAAATTTATGGGAACTTTCGACACTGAATCAGAGGTATTAAGAAAAATCGAAGAATTGAGAGAGCAAGGCATTTCTGAAGATCATATGTACGTCATGGCGCATGATAAAGAACAGCTGTCCATGGTAAGAGGGCGCACGGACGTGGATTACAAATCTGCAGAAGGCGGCTGGATGGATAAATTCATGGGCTTCCTTTCAGGCAATGAACCGGTTCGTGAAGCATTCTCAGGCATGGGTGTAGATGACCAGGAAGCAGACCGTTATTACCAGGATGTCCAGAATGGCAAGATTTTGCTGTTTGTCGATCAGGAGATCGGTACGAATTACGACTCAAAAGATAGTGATATCGACCGCAATGTGTACGGCGATCCAGGGAATAATACAACAGGTGCCGCAGGCTATGTCGGCGCAACCGGTGGAACTGCCGGCTATGGCGACTCAGGAATGGTAGGGCGCGACGGCTTGACAGTGGATACAAACGAATCGAACGACGTCAACTACCACCGGGAACGCGGTGAGCGCGGCCTGACAGATGACGATGATTTGGCCGCTTCAGAGCGTCAAAATACTAACGAAACCGCTGGAGTCGGCGAAGACAGAGGAACAGGCTTCGGTTTAGGGCCAGGTGTTTCAGTAGATGGCGAAACTAGCAAAGACCGTGATACAGACCGGTTTGACACTACAAATGGAATGGAGCGCGATACCTTGAATAGAGACAACGAACGCTATACAGATACAGATCGAACAGCAGCTGATTTCTCTGGCACGGAAGAAGAACGTCTGCGCCTTCACGAAGAACGTTTGCATGTGAACAAAGACCGTGTACAGACCGGAGAAGTTAATGTCGGCAAACACACAGTGGAAAACGAACAGACGATTGACGTACCGGTAGAACGCGAAGAGATATATGTTGAACGGCGTCCGGTAAACGAAGAAGTTAATGGCGCTACAGCAGATGCTTACCAAGAAGGCGATAACATTCACATTCCATTGACAGAAGAACGCGTCAATGTTTCAAAAACGGATGTGGTCAGTGAAGAAATCGTAGTCGGTAAAAAGAAAGTCCAAGACACGGAAACAGTTCGTGAAACTGTCCGCAAAGAAGAAGCGGATATTGACGAAGGTGCTTCTTTCACCAATAAAAACAAAAAAGACACAACTTTGTCCGATCTTGATGATGACGATTTAGACGGCAACCGCAAAGAACATTTTTAAGCAGAGCATGCAAAGAGAGGCGGGGGAATCCCCGCCTTTTTGCATGCAAACATGTATACTGGAAGAAAGGCAGGAGGGATTTTGAATGGACGGCAAGAAAAGAAGTGACGTAAAACCTGGGCTGGAAGTCAATGTAATTTTAAAACAAGACCAGCGAAGCGGCAAAAAAACCCAAGGCATCGTTAAAGATTTATTGACCAATTCCGCGACGCATCCACATGGCATCAAGGTGAGGCTCCAAGACGGCCAAGTTGGCAGGGTCTGTGAAATCATCAGTCCGAAATAAACCGCATACAGGCAGTGCTTGCTGCATTGCGGAAAAGGGTTCATTCACATGAACCCTTTTTTACGTCAGAAAATTATTTGCCGGCGGACTTCAAGTTTTCCCTGCATCTTAAAAAACAGCAAATAATTATCGCGCAGCCATGGTAAAATAGAAGGAATGAAAGTGCGAAGGAGTATCTGCCGTATGAGCGATTTTTTTGAACGCAAACAACAACAGCTCGGCGTCGAGCTGAACAAAATACAGCGCAAAGCAGTGGAGCGGACTGAAGGCCCTTTGCTTCTTCTGGCATGTCCGGGATCCGGCAAGACCACCACAATGATTATGCGCATCGGCTACTTGATCGAAGAAAAAAAGGTGCCGGCACAGCGCATCAAAGCGATAACATTCAGCAAAGCGTCAGCTGTCGATATGCAGGAACGCTATAAACGGTTTTTCCCTGCGCTTGCACCTGTGGATTTCTCGACCATCCACAGCCTGGCTTTCCAAATCACCCGCGAGTATTTGTCGGAACTGCGCTATGTCATGATTGAAGGCAGCGAAAGCAACGGACTCCATAAAAAACGGCTGCTGCGGGAAATGTTTGAAACCGAAGTCGGGGAACCCATAACAGAAGACCAATTGGACGAATTGACTTCATTCATCAGCTTTGTGAAAAACAAAATGACACCGCGCAGCGAGTGGAAAAAGTTGAAGGCACCTTTTGAAGGCGCCATTGAAATACTAAAGACTTATGAAGCATTCAAAGAAAACTATGACGTTAGGTTAGTGGACTTTGACGATATGTTGTCGCTCGCGAACGAAGCGTTGGAAAAAGACAAAGCGCTCCTGAAAAAATACCAGCAGCGATGGGATTACGTGATGACCGATGAAAGCCAGGACACATCGATGATCCAGCACGCCATCGTCGAAAAGCTGGTGGCGCGCCATCAAAACCTCTGCGTTGTCGCTGATGACGATCAATCGATTTATACGTGGCGCGCGGCAGAGCCCACTTATTTATTGAAGTTCAAAACGGTTTATCCGAACGCTTACGTAATGAAGATGGAACGCAATTACCGGTCCACGAAAAATATTGTCGATGCCGCGAATTTATTCATCAAGACGAATAAGAAGCGCCATGACAAGAATATGTTCACCAAACAGCCGGAAGGCCAGCCAATCGTCATCAAACGGCTGGTTTCAGAAGATGCACAATTCAAATACCTGATGAAGGAATTGAAAGAACTGGACAATTTCGGCGAAGTAGCGATTTTGTACCGCAATAATTCATCATCCACGTTATTGATGAGCGAACTCGACCGGATGGGCATCCCGTTCTATATGAAAGACGGGGACAACCGGTTCTTCTCCCATTGGATTGTTGAAGACATGCTGAATTTTATGCGTTTCAGCTTAAAGCCGGAGCGCATCGATATATATTCGAAAATCGCTTCTAAAACCAATGCCTATTGGTCAGGAAGCCAATTGAAGTTCATGGCGAAGATGAAGCCGTCGGAAACCAATGCCTTTGATGAAATCAACCGCCACATCACTTTGAAGGATTACCAAATCCGGATATTGGGCGAGCAGAAGAAGTGGTTCGAAGCGCTGAAAGGCATGCAGCCGCTGAAAGTCATCCGCACCATACGGGCAGATCTGGGCTATGACCAGATGCTCGCAAGCCGCGCGGAAAAATTCGGGATGCGGCTGCAATACCTGGAGCAAATCCTGGTAACACTAGAGCAGATAGCAGCCCCGCTTGGCAGCATGATGGAATTTGCGAAGCGCCTGAAGGAATTGGAGCAAGTGACACAGGCAGCTAAAGCCGAAAAAACCGATGACATGCTGACACTTTCGACATTTCACAGCTCCAAAGGTTTGGAATTTGATCGGGTATACATGATCGACCTGGTGGAAGGGATCATCCCGACAGAAGAAGACACAGAGCAGGCGGATCTTCTTGAAGAGGCGCGGCGGCTGTTTTATGTCGGGATGACCCGCGCGAGAAAGCACCTGGAATTGATCAGCTACGACAGTGAATCCCGTTTTGTCGATGAAGTGCGGGATGTGGCGATTGCAGCAAAACCAGCTCTTAAGAAGGCTGCCGCAAAAGTGCAGCAGCCTGTCAAAGTGAAAGTGCCTGACAATCCGAATGCTGTAAAGGATGGCGGTGAACTAGTGGCGGGAGCAACTGTACGGCATCGTGTGTTCGGGGCAGGTGAAATCGTCGAACGTGACCATGAACGCCTGGTCATCCAATTTGCCAAAGAACGGAAAGAGCTGTTAATCGATATTTGCGTGAGCTACAAGCTGCTTGAAGTCATCGGGTAATTAGCCAGGCTCCTAGAAGAGATCAGAGAACGCGGGGAACTGAAAAATGAAGATTAGAGATTGGAATAGGAATTTGAAAGTTCGCCTCGTCGGCGAATTTTTCATGAATACAAGTTACTGGATGGTCTTCCCGTTTCTCGCTATTTACTTTGCGGAAGAATTCGGGAAAAGTACGGCCGGCTTGCTGCTTGTCTTGTCGCAAGTTTTTTCAGTAGCTGCTAATTTAGTCGGCGGATATTGCGCAGACAGGTTCGGGCGGCGCACAATGCTCGTCGTAGCATCGATCGGCCAAGGCTTTGCGTTTTTGCTGTTCGCTTATGCCAATTCGCCTTGGCTCGAATCACCCATTCTCGGGTTTATCGCCTTTACGATAGCAGGCATGGGCGGTTCGCTCTATTGGCCGGCCAGCCAGGCGATGATTGCGGACGTCATTCCGGAGAAATACAGAAGCGATGTCTTTGCGATTTTCTATACTACCTTGAATATTGCAGTCGTGGTCGGGCCATTGTTCGGGGCGGTACTGTTCTTCTCGTACCGTTTTGAATTGCTGCTGATTGTTGCGGTCATTTCGATGATCCTCGGCACTGTCTTAAGGCTTTATACCAATGAAACCTTGCCGCAAAGCGTCATAGACAAATGGCAACGGGAAGAATCAGTCGGCGTGCTCGGAGCAGTAGGGAAGCAAGTGAAGGAATACGGCGTCATTTTCAAGGACAAGCTTTTCCTGTTATTCGTCATTGCCGGCATTCTGGGCGCCCAGACGTTCATGCAACTGGACTTGCTGATTCCTGTCTTCTTGAAGGAAACAATCGATGAACAGACCGTTGCTGCATTCATGGGCCGTGAACTGACAGTGACGGGTGAAACATCATTCGGTGTCCTATTGTCTGAGAACGGGTTGCTGGTTGCGCTGTTTACAGTCATCATCACCAGATGGATGACCAGATTCCGAGAAAAATGGGTTTTCTTCATGTCAGCGATTCTCTATGGCGTCTCGATGCTTATTTTCCCGATTACGTCATGGTTTTGGATGTTCGTGTTGGCGATGGCGGTCTTCACTTTTGCGGAATTGATGGTTGTCGGCGTCCAGCAGAGCTTTATCTCGAAGCTGGCGCCGGAAGAAATGCGCGGCCAGTATTTTGCGGCAGCGAGTCTGCGGTACACGATCGGGCGCATGATTGCGCCGTTATCGATTCCGATGACAGCATGGTTCGGCTTCGGCTGGACGTTTACCATTTTGGCGCTGTTGGCATTCGCAAGCGGCGTCATCTATTACTGGATGTTCCAGCTATTTGAAAAACAGCCTTCCCATTTATAAGGGAAGGCTGTTTTTTATGCGTATTTTTAACTTTAAGAGTCTTTTTTAACCATGCGCAGAAGCATGTGAGCCAGCATATGCTGCTCTTCTTTTGAGCCGACTTTCCATAATTCCTGAAGCAGATATTCTTCACGGTTTTTAGGGTCTTCGTTTTTCGCTAGGTAGCCCGCGACTTTTTCAGTGATTTGAGCTAGGCGTTCTTCGCTCAATCCCATTTTTTCGCCCAGTTCAACTTTTGATCCGAGGTAATTCTTAAAGTGATCAAAATTGGCTAAGATTTCTTCTTTCTTTTCGTCATCAAAATGCTTTAACTTATCTTCAACTTGTTTGTCTACATTTTCCAATTTTTACACGCTCCTTTAATTTTCATTGCACTCTTTATTTACCTCATTGGACAGAATTTAAACGTCTGAATAATGAAAAAAAGAAGGTGAACGACAGTTTAATATAGAACTCATAGGGTAAGGAGTTAAATAGCACGGATTTTAAGGAGGATGAGGATTATATGACATTATATGATGAAATTCAGGAGTTGAAAGCGTTCCGTTGTGATGATCGCTGTGTACTGAGTATCTATCTAAATACCAATCCTGCAGATTCAGAAGCCCAGAACGGCGCTTGGAAAATCCATTTGAAAAACGGCCTGAAAAAGCTTGATGAATACCTTTCCGCTTCGCGCGATGAAAAAGAGATAAATGCTTATCGGGAATTGAAGAAAAAAGTCGAACGTGAAATTACCGATCATCAAGGAGAATTGTTGAAAGGGGTCGTCATTTTCGCTTCGCCTCATGAGAATTTATGGTGGGTGCGTTATGTCCAGATTCCGGTGAAAAATAATTTCCATTGGGAAGAAACGCCGCAATTGGACCAATTGCGCTATATGTATAAAGCGTATCCTTATGCAGGAGTCGTCATGCCGAGCTTGCGCGGGATCCGGGTACTGGATACGTCGATGGGCATTATCAACGAAGAGTTCTTTTATGAATTCGATTCGGGCCTTGAGGTCTGGACGGAGCAGAGAGGCGTCCGAAGTTCTGGGCGGGTTTCTGGTGTAGGGTCTTCCGGAGGCGGCGCATCCGGCGGCAGCACGCCGGTCAGTGGAGGCGGGAGCCCGGTGGATGAGCTGGACCACCGTTTGAAAGAAAATCTTGACCGCTTTTATAAAGACATGGGCGGCAAAATCGAAAAGCTGAAAAAAGAGCGCAGATGGGAAGAAGTGCATGTCGTCGGAGACGCCGAACATGCTAAATCCTTTGCCAAATCGCTTCAAGACAAGCCGAAAAGCTGTGTCTATAAAAATCTGATGAACAACGATCCAGGGAAAATCCTGCACGAAGTATTTGAAGTCTAAGCTGAAAGCTCCGGGGCAATAATGCGCCGGAGCTTTTAATTTGGCTGAGGGCAGTATGTGCAGGGTCCGAATTCAGGAAGTTCCTTATAAAGGCAACAAGTCTTGCGAAGCGGACCAGAAACGGCGCGGCCGAGTGGAACATCTCCCAGCAGCTTGTTCAAATAAGATGTTTTGATAGGCTGCCAATTAGAGGGTTCCAACAGCCATTCCATATCTTCTGCGGCTTTTCTGGGATTTGAGCGTTCAATTCCGGCATAAAGCCAGATGATGGATCCCAAGATGTTCTCCCATAAGATGATGGGTGAAATTTTGGCGTGTTGCCGAAACTCTTGTATCAATGAATCGACTTGCTCGACCAATACATCATGCATCGCTTCATAGCGTTGAGCGGGTTGAACGTGCGTGTAGAAAAGGGAAGAGGCATGGGTCTGCAGCAAGTGAAAGCCGTAGTTGAAGCTGCGGTCAAATTTCAACTCACGCCAGGAACAAGCGAAATAAGCATTCTGATGTGCCAGCAGATCGAACTGGGCAGAGATGAAAAGTGCGTATTGGCGGAAGAAATACGAAATTGCCACACCGTCGTTGTCTGTCTGGGCCCATTCTTTCAATTCCATGATTAAACTTGGAAAATCGCCTGATAGCGCTTGCTGCGGTTCACGGTCGATCGAAACCGATTGGGCGGCGAGTGTGTATTTAAGCTGTTGCGGAAAAGCCATCTGTGGTCACTCCTTTTTTTATATGCTACGGGATGCGGGAAGGATTTGCAAAACAGAAAGGCGAAGAACAATAAAGAGCTTCGAGAAGTATAGAGAAGCTGGAGGAGGAAATGGAATGGCATTCAATATTACAAAAATTGATCACGTGCAAGTAGCCGCGCCCAAAGGCTGCGAGGAACAAGCACGCAATTTTTATAGCGGAATCTTAGGGATGAAGGAATTGGAAAAGCCCGAACCGCTGCAGGCAAGAGGCGGGGCGTGGTTTGAATTTCCGGGATTTCAGCTTCATGTCGGTGTCGAAGAACCGTTCGAACCGGCGAAAAAAGCACATCCTGCGTTTGTCGTAGAAGGATTTGATGAACTGAAAGCTCATCTGCTGGAAAAAGGGGTAGCGGTGAAGGATGACACAAGCATTCCGGGGAGCATCCGATTTTTCGCAGCGGACCCATTCGGCAATCGCCTGGAATTTCTGAAACAAGCGATGGCTTCCCAGTAAAGGGAAAAAGCTTGCCTCACCGCCGATTAACAGGCGGGAAGGCAAGCTTTTATTCGTTTTCAGCTAGATATTAAACAGTCTGCAATGCTACAGCAGGGCCGAAGAATTCAAAGTGGATCTGATCTTCGTTCATGCCAAGTGCGCGCAGTTCCTGAATCATGGCTTCCATGAATGGTACAGGTCCGCAAACATACACTTCGCCTGAAACATCGACGTATTCCGCAAGAAGCTCACGTGTGATGTAGCCTGAAGGCTCATCAGAGTAAAGCGTTTTATAAGTTGCGTTGTCCATGGACGCTGTGTATTTCCGGATGTCCTGGTCGAATGCATGGAATGATTCATTGCGTGCAGCGTGCAAGAAAGCAGTTGGGCGTTCCGGTGTCATTGTAGCAACCGTTTCGAACATGCTCATCATTGGTGTGATGCCAACGCCGCCGCTGACGAAAGCCACCGGAGATTTTTTCTCCGTATCGAGAACGAACTCTCCTGCTGGCGCGCTGACTTCAAGGCGGTCGCCGACATTTACTTCTTCGTGAAGGTACACGGAAACGCGCCCGTTTGGATCGTTATCCGCTTCGCGTTTGACGGAAATGCGGAACTCGTCTTCCTTGGAAGCCTGTGACAAGCTGTATTGGCGGATCATCGTGTATTTTTCACCTGGAATCGACATGCGCACTGAAATATATTGGCCTGGCTGATAAGCAGGGACATTCGAACCTTCAGCCGGTTTCAAGTAGAACGAAGTAATATTGCCGCTTTCTTTCTCTTTGCGTGCAACAATAAAGTCTTTGAAGAATTTCCAGCCATTTTCCTGGCTTTCCACTTTTTCATACATATCTTTTTCAACGCCGATGAATGCGTCAGCAATCACGCCATATGCTTCTGCCCAAGCATTGATGATGTCGTCAGTCGCAGCATCGCCCAATACTTCTTTGATCGCTTTCAATAGATACTCGCCGACAATCGGATAATGTTCGGGTTTGATGCCAAGGCTCACGTGTTTATTGGCGATTTGCACAACTGCTGGAAGAATGGCTTCTAAATTATCAATATGCACCGCTGCCGCGTATACGGTATTTGCCAAAGCGGCCTGCTGGCGCCCTTTTGCTTGGTTTGCATGATTGAAGATATTTAAAAGTTCCGGATGTGCTTCGAACATATTTTTGTAAAAGACCGTTGTAATCGCTGTGCCGTGTTCTTCTAATACAGGTACTGTCGCTTTGATAATTGATTTTGTCTCTGCTGATAACATTGTCAATCGCTCCTTTTGTTTTCTATATCTTGACTATATACCTCATGGACAATTAAAGATATATTTAAAATACATCTTTAAAATTTAGACACATTTGCATTCACAAAAAAGCCACATAAAAACAGCCTGCTCAATACAGACTGCTTATATATGGCTCATCTCAAATTCGTATTTATCATTTTGGCATGTCCATCGCGGGGCCGAAGAACTCATAATGGATATGGTCTTCCGGCATGCCGATATTGCGCAGTTCCCGGATCATGCTGACCATGAAAGGAACGGGCCCGCAGACGTAGGCTTCACCTGTGGGATCCACCGTTTCTTCAAGCAAAGCGCGCGTGATAAAGCCATCCGGTTCATCCGAATAGACGGTTTTATAGGTAACATCCTGCATTCCTTCGGCATATTTGCGGATATCTTCATCAAATGCATGCTGGCTTCGGTTTCTTGCGCCGTGAAGAAAAGTGGTTTTTCTTTCCGGAGAAGAATCGGCGACACTTTCGAACATGCTCATCATCGGTGTGATGCCGACGCCGCCGCTGATAAATGCAACAGGGCTTGTCTTTGTCTCATCGAGGACAAAGACGCCTGCAGGGGCGCTGGCTTCAAGCTGCCCGCCCGCTTCAATTTCTTTGTGCAGGTAATTCGACACGACGCCGTTTGGATCGTTATCGGCTTCACGCTTGACGGAAATGCGGAATTCATCCGGCTTTGAAGCCTGCGACAAACTATACTGGCGGATCATCGTATATTTTTCACCGGGAATCAGGACGCGTACCGAGATGTATTGCCCCGGCGTGTATTTCGGCACGTTCGATCCATCGGCAGGCTTTAAATAGAATGAAGTGATCACTTCACTTTCTTTCACTTTCCGGGCAACCGTAAAGTCCTTAAAATAAATCCAGCCATTTTCCTGCGCCGCTGTTTTCTGGTACATGCTTTTCTCGACGCTGATAAAGGCGTCTGCAATAACGCCGTAAGCATCCGACCAGGCTTGGATGATTTCATCTGTCGCGGCATCGCCAAGCACTTCTTTCATAGCGAGCAAAAGATGGGCACCGACAATGGGATAATGTTCCGCTTTAACACCCAGGCTGACATGCTTATGGCCGATCTGGATAACAGCTGGCATGATTTCTGCCAGGTTATCAATATGAATTGCCGCGGCGTAAACTGTTTTCGCAAGCGCTGTCTGCTGGCGTCCTTGCGCCTGGTTCGCATGATTGAAAATGTTCAGCAATTCGGGATGTTCTTCAAATAAGCGTTGATAAAAACGGGTTGTAATCGTAACACCATGATCTTCTAAAACAGGGGCAGTCGATTTGATGATTGTTCTGGTTTCTTCAGATAACATGAAATCCGCTCCTTCATATATGATGCGCCAATCCGGATTTCTTTTCCGCCGATCCCTAAATGCGTATAATGAAGAGGCAGGGAAGGTGAAAAGATGAGACTGACAATGTACACCGATTACTCGTTGCGTGTATTGCTGTATTTGGGCTCGAAACAAGATGGGAAATTATCGACGATACAAGAAATTTCCGATGCTTATAATATATCGAAAAATCATTTGATGAAAGTGACGTTCGAACTCGGCAAAGCCGGCTTTATCCATACCGTGCGCGGCCGCGGCGGCGGAATCCGCTTGGCGGATCTGCCGCAGAACATCAATGTCGGCACAGTCGTCCGCAGGATGGAAGATGACTTCCATTTGGTCGAATGCTTCGACCGCGAGCATAACCGCTGCCCGATTGCGCCGGTATGCGGACTGCGGGGCGTGCTTGGAAAAGCGCTGCACGCCTATCTGGCCGTTCTTGATGAATACACATTAGAAGATCTGCTGTTCAACCGCGAAGGGCTGCGCCAGATTTTGAATACATAAAAACGGCTCGATTATTCGAGCCGTTTTTGTGTTTTACAAGTCGATTGACTGCGGCTCTTCGCCTTTTTTATTGATCAGGCGGACGCGTGTCGGCTTGATCGCCAGTATCAGCAGGTTCGGATCATCCGGACCTGTAAACCAGCCTTTTAGATGGTCGTTCCAGACTTTATCAATCATGCCGGCATCGTCGTGCATGCCCATCTGGCCTTCGATTTCCAGGAAAGCATCCCCGACGCCTTCGCCTTCATAGCCAAGAAGGATGTGGGCATTCGGGTTATTTTCCAATTCATCGACTTTCTGTGTCTTTTTGCTGGTTGGCGTATATAAAGTGAATTCGTCATTAAAGAATGTCATATAGCGAGAATGCGGTTTGCTGTCCTTCACCGTCGACAGGACACCTACGCGGCTAGCATCCAAAATATCGAGCGCTTGCTTTTTTAATTCAGATTGATTCATTTTTTTCCACTCCTTTGATTTTATGTGATATTCCTGTTATTCCTGTTTAACCCAATGCTAAACATAAAAAGCCCGCAGAGCGCGGGCTTAATGAATAGTTTCGACTATTTTTGGTGTTCGGTTGAATGCGCTTGGCAGCACCATGCCGACCAAAATGACGCCAATGCCGACTACTTGGAGAAGGGTAAGCGTCTCACTTAAAATCAGTACGGATGCGACAATAGCTACTGGCAATTCCATGGCGCTTAAAATAGAAGCTAAGCCGGAACCGGTATGAGGGACCGCGATGGAAAAGAAATAGATCGGCATGATAATGCCGAAAAATCCTAGAAGCAATCCGTAAATCCATAAGCCTTCAGAAAAGAGTTGTCCGTTCCAGACGATTTCCGGCGTCTGGAACATGCCGACGACGATTGCCGCAAACAGCGAAACATAGAAAAGCCGCGCGGAGGTATCCATTCCTTCGACCTTTTTTCCATTGAAAAACATGAACGCCGAGAAGCAGAAAGCCGCGCCAATTCCCCACGCCCATCCTTGCCATGCAATTCCGCTAAGATCGGCATCGATGACACCGGCTGCGAGCAGTGTTCCCCCGAATAATAAGATAAGGGAAAGCGTTTCAGTGCGTTTCAGCCGTCTTCGTTTTACGATGCAGTCCAGAAACATGCCGATCCAAGTGAATTGGAAAAGCAGGACGACCGCAAGGGAAGCTGGCAGGTACTCCAGTGATTGGCCATAGACCATTCCTGTCGCCGCTGTGCAGGATCCGGATAATACGAGTATTTTCCATCCGCGCAAGCGCGGGAATTTGCGTTGTGTAACTGCAAATAAGAGGGCTGCTAAAAAGAAGCCCACAAAATATTGGCTGGTAACCGCTTCGGCAGCAGTAAAACCGTTCTGCATCGCCACTTTAATAATGGTGGAAAGAACGCCATAACAACTTGCCGCAACAACGACCATGACCGGGTAAATCCAGTTTTTCATGATAAGCCACTCCTGTTCATCAGGATATCATATCACAAAAAAACAGCCCGGCGTCAGCCGGACTGTTCTTCAGAAAAGTGGGTCTATTCTGCCGCTTTATCCAGGGAATTTTTCTTCGCTGGAGGAATTGTCCTTCGTTGAGCGAGGATTTCCTTCATCTTCCATATCCTGCTTCAAATCTTCAAGTGGGATGGAATCCACAGTTTCTTCTTCCTTAAACATTTCATGCATGGTTTTCTTATCAGTCTTGACTTGCTCTGGGTTATCCATCGGCGTGCCTGGCTGTTTTTCGCGTTCTTCTTCAAATGGCTTTTTATCTGGCAAAGAAAGCACCTCTTCCTTTTAATGTGTTATCTCTTTATTCCTTTAAATGGCGGATTTAAAACATATCCATCATAAAATTCAAGTTTATAGCAGACGAAAGGGTGGTTGAGGAACAGGCTTTATCACTTGTTTAACAATATGGTAAAATAGAATCAAGTACGAGAGGAGTTTTCAAATGGCTACACAACCTTCATTGATTGTCGGTGGATTAAGCTTCGAATGGAATCTGGAAGAAGGCCGGTTTTTGTTCGAAGGGCAGGATTCAGTCTTATTTTGGACTTCCACCGCTTTAAAAATGTTTTTTGATACAATTGAAGAGATTTCAGGGAAAGATGCGGCCAATATCGTTATGGAATCGACGGGATTCCGCCAAGGGCAATTGGTAGGCCAATACTTTTCCGGGATGAAAAATGTGACGGTTTCGGGCGCAGCTGGGCTCATTACCAATACATATGCCTCCGCCGGTTGGGGGCTTGCGGAAATCAGCGAAATGGACGAACAGCAGAAAACGCTGAAAGTGAGTTTGAAAAATAGCTGGGAACATAAAATCAATGTAGCGCAAGGGAAGAAAACAGGCGGGTGTTTCCTGCCTGCCCATTATGCTGGGATTTTCACCGAGTTGTTCGGAGAAAACATTTGGTACCGGGTGCTGCACCACCAGATAGAGGGTTTTAACGAAACGCTTATTGAATATTACCCTTCCGAAGAAAACATCGAGAAGAATATCCATCGCTTGGCACGTGAAAAGGAAGCCGAGGAAATTCAGCGTCTGGAACTCCAAGTGGAGGAAAAGACCGCGGAACTTAACACGCTCATTAGGGAAATTTCATCGCCGATCATTCCGGTGCTTGATGATATCGTCGTCGTGCCGCTGCTTGGCACTTATGATGAAGCGCGCGCGGAAGAACTGCTTGTGAAAACATTGCAGAACCTGCCAAGATACAAAGCGAAATACCTCGTACTGGATTTGACAGGGCTGAATGCAGAATTCACGCATCAAGCGGCTGGCCTAATCGACAAATTGGGCACCACAGCCTCATTGATCGGCAGCCAAGCCATCCTGGTCGGAATATCCCCACATATGAGCATGATCATTACGGAAACCGGTTTGAATTTATCGAAATTTCAATGCTTCCATACTTTGCAGCATGGCATCCATTACGCCTTAGCACAAAACGGGAGAACCATTATTTGAAATGCGGAAACGGCCGCTAAGATTTGACAGGCATAAAACGGACCAGCGAAGTGGCGCTCTTTGCCACATAGCTGGGCTGGTTTATGACCCGAGAATCTGGCCGTTGCAGCTGGACAATAAAAAAAGCGCCCGCGGGCGCTTTTTTATTTTGCCGATTGAACGATTTCGATGATGACTTGTGTCGCTTTTTCCATGTTTTCAGCTGAGATGAACTCGTATTTCCCGTGGTAGTTTTCGCCGCCGGTGAAGACATTCGGTGTCGGCAAGCCCATATACGATAATTGCGAGCCATCTGTGCCGCCGCGCACGGGCACGATGTTCGGCGTGATGCCGAGTTTCTTCATCGCAGCTTCTGCAGCGTCGACGATTTCCATCGACGGTTCGATTTTTTCGCGCATATTGTAATACTGGTCTTCAAGCTCCAACGTGATTGCATCGGCACCGAATTGTTCTTGCAGCTTCGCTGCAACAGCTTTCATATGCGCTTTCTTCGCTTCAAACTTCTCTTTATCGAAATCACGGATGATATACGAAAGCACCGCTTTTTCGACATCGCCCTTGAAACTATTCAAGTGAATAAAACCTTCATAGCCCTCTGTCCGTTCAGGCACTTCGTTTTTCGGCATTTCTTCCTGGAATAGAATCGCCACTGTCTGGGCATTGACCATCTTGTCTTTGGCAGATCCCGGATGGACGCTTTTCCCTTGGACGGTTAATTTTCCGCCAGCGGCATTGAAGCTTTCGTACTGCAATTCGCCAAGTGGGCCGCCGTCCATCGTATACGCGTAATCTGCTCCGAAACGGGCAACATCGAATTTATGCGGGCCGCGTCCGATTTCTTCATCCGGTGTGAATGCCACACGGATTTTGCCATGCTCGATTTCAGGATGCTGCAGCAAGTATTCCATTGCTGTCATGATTTCAGCGACGCCGGCTTTATTGTCAGCACCGAGCAATGTCGTGCCGTCAGTCGTGATCAAGGTATGGCCGACGTAGTTTTTCAAGTCAGGGAAGTCGGCGACGGTCATTGCCACGGTGTCGCTGAGCTGAATGTCGTTGCCGTCGTAATTTTCAATGCGCTGCGGATTGACGTTTTTGCCGGTGAAATCCGTCGCCGTGTCGACATGCGCCAGGAAGCCGATGACCGGCAGCTGCTTATCGGTAGTGGCAGGCAATGTGCCGAAAAGATAGCCATGTTCGTCCATGCCAACTTCTTGGAGGCCGATGCGGTTCATCTCATTTTCAAGTTCGCGCAGCAAATTCCATTGGCCAGGAGTCGACGGCGTTTCGTTGTTCTCAAAATCGGATTGCGTATCAATTTTTGCATAGCGCACAAGGCGCTCGATCAAAGTTTCAATCATCAATGTTCCCCCTAGATATGTATTGCTTTAAGTTTAGCATGATAAGAGAGAATTTTGGGAATACGGCGATGGAAAATGGAAATACGCTCTATTGCGGTTGAAATACGCTCTGCAAATCGAGAAATACGCCCCATAAACAGCAGAATACGCTCTGCAACGAGGAAAATACGCTTCTAGCCAATAAAAAAGACAGCGTCGCCGCTGCCTTCCGTTAAAAATATTTAATTTTTTGCTGCTAATGCTTGGGCGTGCGCTTGTTTGATTTCACTTAAGAGAGAAGCGTCTGTCAACAAACGATAGCCGGTGTTCGCCAGCGCTTTGGCACCGCGGATCAACGCTTCATTGCCTAAATCCGACTTTGCGGCTTCCCGGAACTCCGGCGTGTGGCCAATCAAGTCATCGGGACCGATTTTGATGTAAGGATGCGCCGTCGGGACGACATGGCTGATGTTGCCGGCGTCCGTGGAACCGAGCCCATAATTGCGCGACTCCGCTACATGTTCGCCGACCGCTTCCAATTCATCGCGTAAAATCGAATCCAGGAGGGGAGTGGGAACCAAGTCTTTCACTTCGTTTTGGAAACGGACGATTTTCACGCTGGCGCCCGTTGCAAGTGCGGCACCTTCAGCAATCGCGCGGATCTTTGCAGCGGTATCCGCCGTTTTTTTCCATGAATCGCCGCGGATGTAAAATCGCGCCGCGGCGTATTCCGGAATGATGTTCGGTGCATCGCCGCCGTGGGTGATGATACCGTGGACGCGGGCGTCGGACGGCAATTGCTGGCGCAGCGCATTGATGCTGTTGAAAAGCTGCAAGACTGCATCAAGCGCGTTAATGCCTTGTTCCGGAGAGCCGGCAGCGTGTGCCGGCTTGCCATAGAAATGGAATTCCAACGGATCCACTGCCAGCGAATTGCCGGTCAATGCCGTTTTCCCTGAAGGGTGGATCATCAGCGCCGCATCGATGCCTTCGAGCAGCCCGTGTTTCACGAAGCTGCCTTTCGCGCTGCCGTGGGGTCCGCCTTCTTCAGCAGGGGTGCCGAGCACTACGACGCGGCCGCCGGTTGAAGCGAGTGTTTCTGACAACGCAATAGCAGCTGCAACGCTTGTCGTGCCGATGATGTTATGGCCGCAAGCATGGCCAAGGCCGGGCAATGCATCGTATTCCGCAAGAAAAGCGATGGACGGACCGGGAAGCTCGCCGCCGAAGCTCGCGTAAAAGGCGGTTTCGTGGCCGGCAACGCCCGTTTCGACAGTGAAACCGGCCTCTTCAAGCAGCGCCACTAAGGTCTTGCTGGCAAAAAACTCTTCGTTGCCGATTTCCGGTTTGACGTGTATCGCTTGGCTAGCTTCAAAATATGCTGCCTGATTGGAATCAATCGACTGGGAAATGGTCTGGGAAGCTTCTTTGGCAATGATCATTGGAATTCCTCCTCAAGAATTATTGATAATCAACAAGTTCTTCAACTGAAACGAATGTCGGGATTTGAGCGCCTTTCGTGTGCTCGATGATGAATTCTTTCGTGTCTTCCTGCTGGTAAAGTTCAACTATTTTCAGGAAATCCGGATCTTCTGCATTTTCTTCACTCGCTGCGATCAAGTTGATGTACGGTGTCGCTGTTTCACTTTCGCGGGCAATCGGGTCTTCGGTAGGGTTCAAGCCGGCATCGACTGCAATGCCGTTATTGATGATGGAAGCGGCAACGTCACCCATAGCACGCGGTGTTTGGCCGGAAATCATCGGCACGATTTCAAGTTTTTTCGGGTTATCTGTAATGTCATCAGCTGTGCCTGTCAAACCGGCTTCATCCGCAAGTTCGATCAAGCCCGCTTCTTCAAGAAGCAGCAAGGCGCGGCCCATGTTCGTCGCTTCATTCGGTACGGCAATCTGTGAACCTTCAGGCAGTTCGTCGATCGATTCGTGCTTTTCAGAGTAAAGGCCCATCGGTGCAATAACGGTCGAGCCGATCGGAACGATATCAAGTTTATGTTCTGCAACGAATTCATCGAAATAAGAAATCGTTTGGAAAGCATTCAAATCAAGTTCGCCTTCTGCCAAAGCGATGTTCGGCGCTACGTAATCAGAGAACGTCACGATTTCTAGGTCGATTCCTTCTTTTTCAGCTTTCTCAGCGATGTGGTCCCAAATCGTCGTATCCGAGCCGCTGATGCCCAATGTGACTTTTCGATTGCCATCTGCGCCTTCTTCGTCATTGCCGCAAGCTGCCAGCAGCAAGGCAAGGATTGTTATCAATAAAAGAGCTGTCGTTTTTTTCATTTGAGATTCCTCCAATAGTGGGTTTAGTTGAATATTTTAATTGAAATAATATTCTTTAGATACCGATATTCCGCAAAACAGCTACGCTTGCCGTGGGCAAGACTTACCCGAAGCCTGCGAGGGCAAGTCTTTGCGACGAAGCGCATAGCGCTGCAGGAGCAGTAAGGTTTTCTCCGCTGTTTTGCTCCATATCTAGAGATATTTGAGCGGAGGCGCGGCAAAGGGCTAGGCGAAGCTATGAGACGAGTGTTCTTCTCGGCTCATGGCGAGAGCCATGCCCAGAGCGACCGCAGCGGTTTGTTAAAGTTAGTTTCTTTGTTTCAAATTGTATTTCATATTTATCTTCTTCGAACTTGTTTAGACAATAAGTTGCCGGCGGATTGGACGCCTTGCACCAGGACGACGAGAATCGCTACGGTGATGACCATGACCATCGTGTCGAAACGCTGGTAGCCGTAAGTGATGGCGAGGTCGCCGAGTCCGCCGCCTCCGATCGCGCCTGCCATGGCAGATGCGCCGATCAAGCCGACAATGGCGATTGTCAGGGCGAGCACGAGTGAGCTCAATGCTTCCGGGATCAAAAAGCGGAAGATGATTTGGGCCGGTGAGGCGCCCATCGCTTGCGCCGCTTCAATGACGCCTTTATCGACTTCAAGCAGCGAGTTTTCGATCAAGCGGGCGATGTACGGGCCGGCGTAGAAGACCAGCGGGACAATTGCTGCTGCTGTACCGATCGATGTGCCGACAATCAGCCGCGTCAGCGGGATGATGGCGACCATCAAGATGATGAATGGCACGGAACGGAAAATATTGATGACGATGTTCAATACTTTGGATACGGGTTCATTGGCGAGCAAATGGCCTTTGCGGGTGACGACCAGCAAGATGCCGAGCGGGAAGCCGATCAACAGGGAGAAGAAGAATGACGCACTGGTCATATAAACGGTTTCCCACAGCGCTTCCAAGATTTGTTCGTTATCAACTAGCATAATGCTGCACCTCCTCGACCTTTACGGTGTCGCTGCGGATTGCCGTTAGCGCGTTTTGTATCTCGGCAGCTGGACCGGTGAATTCGACAATCAGGTTGCCGTACGGTTCGCCTTGCAGTTCAGTAATGTTGCCGAATAAAACATTCAAGTCCAAATTGAAATCACGTGAAATGCGGGACATCAGCGGCTGCCCGACCGATGAGCCAGTGAATTGGATGCGGTAAATGGAATGGCTGCGCGATGGATCCTGCAATTGCTCCAGCAGCGACGGCGGCAGCTCATCGTTCATGACGGAGCGGACGAAACGCTGGGTGGTCGGCTGCTGCGGATTGGTGAAGACATCGAACACGGTTCCTTTTTCGATGACTTTTCCGGCTTCCAGCACCGCGACTTTGTCGCAGATTTCACGGATAACGCCCATTTCATGCGTGATGAGCAGGATCGTGATGTTGTATTCCCGGTTGATGCGGCGCAGCAATTCCAGAATCGACTGGGTCGTCTGCGGATCAAGAGCGGAAGTCGCTTCATCGCATAGCAGTACGGAAGGATTGGTGGCCAGCGCCCGGGCGATGCCGATGCGCTGTTTTTGGCCGCCCGATAATTGATCCGGGTATTTTTCTGCTTGGTCAGCCAAGCCGACAAACTCAAGCAAGTTTTTCACTTGCTCCTTGATCTTGTTCTTCGGCGTATTTGCCAGCAGCAGCGGCATGGCGACGTTGTGGTAAACCGTTTTCGAATTCAGCAGATTGAAGTGCTGGAAAATCATGCCGATGTCTTTTCGCGTTTTCCGGATTTCACTGCCTGACAAGGCCAGAATGTCTTTGCCGTGGATCAGCACGCGTCCGGTAGTCGGCCGTTCCAATAAATTGACGGTGCGGATCAGTGAACTTTTTCCGGCGCCGCTGAAACCGATGACACCATATATTTCTCCGGTCTCGACAGTCAAATCGATGCCGTTCAAAGCGTGGATTTCCTGTTTTCCGGATTGGTAGGTTTTGGTGACCTCCTCGAATTGAATCATGTAAAGCGCCTCCTCAAGCTGGTGATTCTATGCAAACCTTTTCGGTACGGATCAATCTTTCCAAAAGTGAACGATAAAAAGCCCTCTTTTTTTCTTAATCCAACAGAAAAAAAGAGGGCTTCGGCATGAAACCATCTCGTTCTCATCTTCCAAATGCACGGATGCATTTGCAGGAATTAGCACAGTTTTCGCATGAAGCGAATCCGCTGCCGAAACGTCATAGGGCCTGTCCCTCGGTTTCTCTGGATAAGAAAGTGATGTACGTATTCGATTTGTAATGCTTACTTTAAAGGGGGCTGTTGTAAAAGTCAACTAAATTCCCGAAAAAAGTTTTGGCGCGATTCTGCCGGCACCTGCTTAAGCAGAGCCAGCCGTTTTTTTACGCAGTACGGCAGAAACCCTTTTTTCCGTGCCATCTTTAACGCGTGCAATATTCTCTGTATGCTTCCAAATCGACATCGCAAACAGCAGAATGGCGATGGCTACAGGCCAGAATCCGTCAGCCGGAAACACCGCCACGGCGAGCAGCGTGACGTAAAGAACGAGTACACCAGCCACAAGGTAATCGGTGGCAAGTGAAACGATGACCAATAGAAGCAAGCCGGCAATTCCGAATCTCCAATCGAGCGCCAGCATTACACCGATGAGCGGCGCAGTTCCTTTGCCGCCGTTGAATTTCATGTAGATGGGAAAGTTGTGGCCGCACACGACGCCCGCGCCAATAGTGAACAATAAAGTCCAGACCGTACCATCCGGCAGCGCGGAGGCGTCCAGCAGCAGCCGGAATCCTGCAACCGCAAGAATGCCTTTGGCAATATCGAGAACGGCAACGAGTGCGCCGTATTTCCAACCAAGCACGATCGCGGCATTCGATGCCCCGGAATTTTTGACGCCTTCTTTTTTGATGTTGACGCCCGTCAACAGCTGGGAGATAAGGGAGCCGTGCAAAGAACCGATGATATAACCTGATATGAGTGCTGAAATCGTCCAAAATAACATCTGCCTTCTCCTCCTTCCTTTAATTTTAACGCAATAGGCGCTTCGAAGTTTCAAAATTATTCGAATTTTATGCTTGACATTGCTTTCCATTCTTTTTATACTTCACAACAAGATGAAAAACTAAATCTGAATACTCTTATCAAGAGAGGCGGAGGGAATAGGCCCTGTGATGCCCAGCAACCAACAAGCGCAGCTTGGAAAGGTGCTAAATCCTACAGATCCGGCACGACGGGATCTGGCAGATGAGAGGAGGTATACCCGTATATGACGGCCCTCTTCTTAACCGAAGAGGGCTTTTTCTGTTCCCTCCTCAACCTTGGTTTCTATCTATAAAAAATTAGGAGGAATAGAAATGACGAATTTTAAACCTGAAACTCTTTTATTGCACGGCGGCCAGCAGCCCGATCCCGTAACAGGATCAAGAGGAGTGCCGATTTACAAAACAACTTCCTATGTGTTTAAAGATACAGAGCATGCGCAGAATTTATTCGGCTTAAAAGAAGCTGGCAATATCTACTCACGCATCATGAACCCGACAGTCGACGTATTCGAACAGCGTGTGGCGCTGCTTGAAGGCGGCACTGCAGCTGTGGCATTGGCATCCGGCATGGCAGCCATCGCTTTTTCAATCTTGAATGTAGCGGAAGCGGGCGATGAGATCGTCGCGGACAGCAATTTGTACGGCGGCACTTACAGCCTTTTCGCAAATACATTGCCAAGGTACGGCATTACAGTCAAGTTTGTCGACGGCAAAGATCCGGAAAATTTCCGCAGCGCAATTACCGATAAGACGAAAGCGTTATTTGGCGAAATTATCGGCAATCCGAGCCTGAATGTCTTCGACGTGGAAAAGGTGGCGTCTATCGCTCATGAAAACGGCATTCCATTATTGATCGACAATACATTTGCATCGCCTTACGGCAGCAACCCGATTGAATTCGGAGCTGATGTGGTCATCCACTCGGCGACAAAATGGATTGGCGGCCATGGCACGACAATCGGCGGTGTGGTCGTCGATGGCGGGAAATTCAATTGGAACAATCCGAAATTCCCAAGCTACACGGAGCCAGACGAAAGCTACCACGGCATCCGCTACGGAATCGATGCAGAAGGCGCATCCTTTGCAACTAAATTGCGCGTCCAGCTGCTGCGTGATTTCGGCCCTTCTTTAAGTGCAGAAAGTGCTCATGCATTTTTACAGGGGCTGGAGACGCTGCATTTGCGGATTCCCCGCCATAACAGCAATGCCCAAGCTATCGCGGAATATTTAAGAGATCATCCGCAGGTCGAATGGGTTAATTTTATCGGCTTTGAAAATCATCCATCACATGGACTGGCCAAAAAATACTTGAAAGACGGCTACGGATCCATCGTCAATTTCGGCGTTAAAGGCGGGCGTGAAGCCGGCCGGAAAGTGATCGACAGCGTTGGATTGTGGTCGCATGTCGCCAATGTCGGCGATGCGAAATCGTTGATCATCCATCCGGCATCGACGACGCACCAGCAATTGTCTAAAGAGGAACTTGAATCATCGGGCGTAACAGAAGAGTTGATCCGCCTGTCGGTCGGGCTTGAGAATCCGGAAGATTTGATTGCGGACCTGGAACAGGCGATACAAGCTTCAGTTCTGGAAAACGTATAGGAGGAATGCAGAATGGCTAGCGTATCGATCGGATCTTTGGTCCTGGAGTCAGGAGAAATCCTTGAAAATGTCGAACTTGCCTATGAACGCTGCGGAAAAAATGGTGCCCCAGTGGTCCTTGTATGCCATGCTTTGACAGGCGATCAGTTTGCTGTCGGCACTGCAGAAAATCCTGGCTGGTGGGCAGGCTTGGCAGGGCCAGGAAAAGCCGTAGATACAAATAAGTTCCAGGTCATCACGTTCAATGTGCTGGGCGGATGCAGCGGATCTACTGGACCTTTGTCCATCAATCCGCACACTGGAACCCCTTACCGTGCTGCATTTCCGGCCATCACAATCCGTGATATGGTGAATGCAGAATACGCGGCTTTAAAGGAGTTGGGCATAACCGGCCTTGCAGCGGTCATTGGCGGATCGCTTGGCGGCATGAAAACTTTGGAGTGGGGACGCAGTTATCCGGAATTCACCAAAGCGATTTTCCCCCTTGCTGTCACGCCGGCTTACAGTGACTTCGGTGTAGCATTCAATTTTATCGGCATTCAGTCAATCATCAACGATCCGAAGTTCAATGGGGGAGACTATGGGGACGCCGCGGAGCTGAAAGGCTTTGAAGTGGCTCGCATGGCAGGGATGGTGACATATCGGAGCGGCGGAATGTTCAACGAGCGCTTCAGGCGTTCAACCCGCGGCGAAATTTTTGAAGTGGAGTCGTATTTGGCCTATCAAGGCCAGAAGCTGGCAAAGCGCTTCGATGCCAATAGCTATGTAGCTTTGCTGCAAGCAATGAATACACACGATGTTTCAGAAGCTCGGCTGGAAGTTGAGGTTTTCTCTCTTTCCTATACCCACGATTTGCTTTATCCGAGCGAAGGGATGGTGCCATGGCTAAAGTGCCAGCCAAATGCTTCGTGGGGAATCGTCGATACCCAATTCGGGCACGATGGTTTTCTGGTCGAATTTGAAAAATGGGACCATCACATTTCAAAAAAATTGAATAGCTTGCCAATTCCCCAGCTTATGCAATAGCATAAGCTTTTTTATTTGCCTTAAACTCAAAGTAAATGATGGAAAAATATCCTTGTTCCATGCATCTTTAAACCGAGATAATATTTATCAAAAATAGGTGAAAATGATTAATAAGGAATATGTTTACAGTTAAATAAAACGGGTACTTGCTGAATAATAAAATAAGCGGGGAGGAATGACCTAGTTTCACGAGGGATAAAATCGTCAAAATCAGATTTGGGAGCTATTAAGCCTTTTGGCATGGGGTCTTTGGTAGTAATTTTATTGATTTATAAAATTGGGTTTTTTTGACAAAGATTTGAAGTGGTGTTATTCATACATAGTAGAAGAAACCCGAGATATCAGTAAGCTGCGTTTACTTTGAAGAAAAAAGGAATAACTGCAAAGATACTTTTGAATTAACAAGTTGAAAAAATGACGATGAAAATCCAGGAGAGTGCCAACATGATCGAGTCTAAGAGAAAAGCCATTATCTTCTTTTTTCTTGCAGCAATTCTTGCAGGAACAGCAGGATTTCTAACTTTGCAAAAAGTGAAGGAATTGAATACGGATTTGGGGACGATGGTCAATGTTTATGCGGCTGGCCAAGATATTGCTTCACGCAGTGTCATTACCCCGAAGGACATTACTGTAGAAAAAATCCCTAAGAAATTCGTTACCGACGAACATATCACCAATACAGACGATTTGCAAAATAAGGTGTCGGTCATTCCATTGTCTTCCGGAGATTTGATTACAAAAAATATGTTGAAACAGGCATCTGCGGTTATGGAAGAAAATAATCGCTTGATCACATTGATGTCATCTGAGCGTGTCTTTTTTGATGAAGAACTGGAAGCTTTGGACCGCGTAGACATTATCGTGTCACTGCGTGAAAAAGAAGACAATAAAACTGAAATCTTCATGCAGGATGTAAAAGTGGCAAGAGTAGCGAATGACAGCAAAAAGTTTGCTGTGGTCCAGCTCGAAGTTTCACTAGAGCAAGCACCCAAATTGATACATATGCAAAATTACGCAGACAGTGTACGCATCATTAAGGCGAATGTCGGTACAGCGGGGTCAGAAGAAGCTGAAGAAGTGGAAGCGGCTGCCGCAGCAAAAGAAAAAGCTGAAGCAGAAGCGAAAGCTAAGGCTAAGGCAGAGGCAGAGGCTAAAGCAAAAGCTGAAGCAGAAAGTAAGGCCAAAGCTGAAGAAAAAAAAGCTGAAGAGAAAAAGCCTGCTGAAAAGAAAACTCAGGATGACGCTGCCAAAACGTCTTCGAATAACTAAGGGGGCCACGGCATGAAGCAATCACAATTATTGATCGTCGGACAAAAAAATGAACTATATACCCTGCTGACTCAGCAATTTGGCCAGGAATTCGACTTCATCGGCCTTGAACCGATTCACTTGCGTTCAGAATTGAAAAATACGAACCCCGCTTTGGTGCTCCTGCTCCACAATCCCGGAACGGATTTGGAAACGCTGGCGTACCTGCAGCAGGAACTTGACGATGTGCCGGTGGTTTTTGCCCATGAAAGCCATGATTTCCAATTATTTCGTGATTTAGTCAGGGCAGGGGCGATCGATTATTTCGTCATTCCGGAAGATTTAAATGGCTTGGCCAATCAAATTTCAATCATGCTTGCGCGCCTTCAAACGGCTCCCGAAAAAGAGAAGCAGTTAAGTTTCAAGCGGGGAAGCGGCCAGGTTTTCGCTTTTTACAGCGGCAAGGGCGGCAGCGGAAAAACTTTGTTGAGCACGGCGTTTGCACAGACCTTAAAATTCGAATCGACTGCACAAGTGCTGTACATCGACCTTAACCTTCAGTACGGCGGTGGAGAATCTTATCTAGGCGTAGAAACCACACGCACGATTTTGGATTTGGAGCCGGTCATTAAAGAGATGACTGAACAGCATTTGCGCAACGTAGCTGAAAAAGAGCCGCTATCGAAAATGGAATTGCTGATTAGCCCATGTGATGCAGAACTGGCTGAATACATTACCGAAGATTTTATCACTCGCTTGCTTCGTGTCTGCCGACGGGCCTATGACTTCATTGTGGTGGACTTGCCAGTGAACATGGATGAACGGACGTATACGGCATTAGTGGAAGCCGACCGCATTTATTACACTACATTGATGGACACGCCTTCTATCCGGGTGTTTAAACATACGGAAGAATTATTCCAGAAACTTGGGATTCCGACCACTGACCGGCTCGAAGTCGTGCTGAACGAAGTTGGACGCGAAAATGAGTTGTCGAGAAAAGACTTCGAACGTTTTATCGAATACCCGGTTGCGGCGGAAATCAGGCGCGACATTAAAGGTGTTCAAACGGCGATCAATAAAGGCGAAACCCTGCGTAAGATGCCAAAAGAGAAAAAGTTGACTCCCGCCGCAAAGGATATGCGGAAATGGGTGGTATCAATGCTAAAATAACCGTTTTTAGAAAGGTAGGATAGGGATGTCGCTCTTTCAGAGAAAAAGAACCGAAACAGCTGCAGCGGTCAGCGAACTTGTTTCAACGCAGACTTCACAAGTCCTTAGCCCTTTTTTGGAAGAATTGCTGGAACATTACAAAGCCCGTCTTTTGGCAGAAACGAACCTCGAGCCGCTGATTGCCGCCGAGGAAACGGAACGGCGATTGGCGATTGAAAGGCTGATCAGCCAATTCATGCTTGAAGAAAAAGTGGTCATTTCGAAAACGGATCGGGAAATGCTGCTGACCCGGCTGATTGATGAAACGGTGGGATTCGGTCCGATCGAACAATTATTAAAAGATCCGACCGTTACGGAGATCCTGGTGAATGGACCGCAGGAAATCCACGTTGAACGCAACGGCAGGCTAGAAGTTTCACACATAAAGTTTAAAAACGAAGAACATGTCCGGCATATTGTTGACCGGGTGATAGCGCCGCTTGGCAGGCGCATCGATGAAAGTTCGCCAATGGTCGATGCCCGGCTTCCGGATGGCAGCCGTGTCAATGCGGTGATACCGCCGATCAGCTTGAATGGAACCTTGTTATCAATCCGGAAATTCCGCAAAGAACCTTTTGAAATGGCTGATCTTCTGCATCTGTCTTCATTAGATGAATCGATGGCCATTTTCATCCAGGCATTGGTGAAAGCGAAATTGAATATCCTGATATCCGGAGGAACAGGCAGCGGTAAAACGACCTTATTGAATGCAGTGGCCAAGGCCATTCCAGTAAGTGAACGGGTCATTACGATTGAAGATTCGGCTGAACTCCGGCTGAACCGAGGAAGTGTTGTCGGCATGGAAGCACGTCCGGCCAATGTTGAAGGCCAAGGAGAAATCAGCATTCGCCAATTGGTCCGGAACTCGCTCCGGATGCGCCCGGACCGCATTATTGTCGGGGAGGTACGCGGGGCGGAAGCCTTCGACATGCTGCAGGCGATGAATACGGGGCATGAAGGTTCGCTGACAACTGTCCACTCGAATTCGCCGGCTGATGCCATCAGCCGCGTCGAAGGGATGGTCATTATGGCAGGAATGGATTTGCCGAGTGAGATCATCCGCGAATATATCGTCGGTGCATTGGATTTTATTGTCCAGGCGGATCGTTTGGGCGATGGGCAGCGGAAAATCGTCAACATTTCAGAGGTTTATGTAGATGAAGAAAAAGGCGTGAAAATTCGTGACGTCTTTATCTTCAAACGTACCGGTACCGGGAAAAATGGAGAAGTGCAAGGCTATTTCACCCCGACAGGCTATGTTCCGCAATGCATGGAGCATTTGAGGATGTTCGGCATCGAGCTTGATGAAGCCATCTTCAACAAGCGGGAAGAGGTGGCGCAATGGACTTAAGCATTGGCATCTTATATGGGGCAGCAGTTTTGGCATTGCTGTTTGGCTGCTATCTATTTCTCGATTATCGCCGGAAAAAGCAGGAATGGAAGAAAAAGCTGAAAACATGGTATCCCGAAGAAAAAAGAAAAAGTGCAATCAGCGTTTGGGGCGATCGCTTTGATGAGTCAGAAATGTCTCAAGGGCTGGCTAGAAAATTGAAGAGCGCAAATGTCAATTTGCTTGCTTCTGAGTATATCGGAATGCACGCACTCGGCATTTTAATGTTTTATGTCGTGTTCAACATGATTTTTAGTATGGCTGCACTGCCGAGCATCATTCTGACAGCAGGCATTCTGGTGGGAAGCCACTTTTTATTGTTTTATATCCGCAAGAACAAGTATGAAGAGCGATTGAATAGCCAATTGAGCGAAGTGTGCCGGTTACTGGCAAACGCCGCAAGATCAGGCATGACGATTACGCAAGGAATTGACCTGGTGGCCAGGGAAGTCAATGAACCGGCAAAAGACGAATTCAAACGCCTCTCCAATGAATTAAAACTTGGCGTACCATTTGAAACAGCGCTGCGATCCGTGCAGAAAAGAAATGAGTCGAGGGACTTCCAGTTGTTTATCGCCACTCTATTGATACAAAAAAGAACGGGCGGGAACTTGGCGACGACATTGGAAACGATGTCGCATACCTTGGAAGACCGCAAATTATTGCACCAGACCATTCAGACGATGACGTCGGAACAGCGCTATATTTCATTGATCGTTCCCGCAATGCCGATTTTCATCTTATTGTTCATGAACAACATAATAGAAGGCTTTACAGATCCTCTGACCACGCCCATCGGCATTGTCTTGATGATTGCATTCGGCCTTGGCATTATTCTATCGTTTTTCCTCATACGCCAGATTACAAATATAAAAGTGTAGGTGATTAGCTTGGATGCTCTCATAATTTTTACGGTAATTGTGTTCTGGTTCATGGTGGTGCTGGGCATCCGAAACTGGTCGGTCTATGTGCAAGAAAAACGCGGCGTGCTGGCCCACGTCTCAGAACTGACCAGCATTGATGCATTTGATAAAAAGAAGAAAAAACGGAAGCAGAAAGCGAATCTGTTTCAACGCATGACAGGCCATGCAGATGAATTTGCAGAGCTTGGGCAGCGTATTAACTTTTTCAGCGAAAACATTGAAGTTGCGGATTGGCTGAAAAAGTCAGGAAATCCCTACAACCTCACATTGGCCCGCTTCCAAGGGCTGAAAATTCTTTTGTTTATCATCGGTTTTTTCGCGGCGCTGCTGGCTTTCGTCATCGGCTTCCCGCTTTCCAAATACGGCCTGGTGTTCCTGCCGCTGATCGGCTATTTCACCCCGATCTACATCGTCAGGCGCCAAGCCAAAATGAGGCAGGAGAAACTGAGCCGGGACCTTCCGGATTTCCTGGATACGATCAGCACCAGTATTCAGGCAGGGGTCAGCATGGATCAGGCATTAAGGGAGGTGATTCGCTTTTTCGACGGTCCGCTCCAGGAAGAATTTATGCGCTTCATGCAAGAAATAGACTTGGGAGTGCAGCGTGAAACGGCTTATCGAAACTTGCTGGAACGCAACGACAATGAAGAATTCCAGCAACTGATCAAATCCCTGTTGCAAGGCATGAAGCTGGGTGTGCCGATTGCAACAACCTTCAAGATTCAGGCAGAAGACATGCGCTTGCTAAGGCAGGAACGCGTCAAAGAGCTGGCAGCAAAAGCATCGCCGAAAGTAACGCTCGTCACGACATTTGTCGTCGCACCGGTTTCGATCATGATGATCGCGGGGCTGATGCTTTTGAACATGATTTACGGAGAAAACAGCATATTCAACATTTTGGATTAAAAACTTAGGAGGAATTGACATGCAAAAAAAATTAAACGAACTTAGCCTGCAATTGGCATCATCGGTACAAGCGAAAGTGGCAAATGAAAGAGGATCTCAAACATTGGAATGGATCGGCATTGCAGCAGTCATCGTCATTGTCGTGGGGGTTGTTTCCCAAGCGTTCGCCGGTGGAGGTTTTGGCGATACACTCGTTTCAAAATTTGAAGGATTCATCAGTAAAATCGGAGGAGGGGCTTAATCCCTCCTGTTTGGTTATTGCCAGTTTAGAAAGGAGCATCCGATGAAGCAAACAAGATACTTGCTGGTGGGCTTGCTTGCTGTGTTTCTGGCAGGCTGCCAGGAACAAGCGCAGCCAGAAAAGCCTCAAGCGGAAGCCACAGAACAACAAGAGCCAAAAGCACAAGAGGCTCCTGAAGAAGCAGCGATAGAAAATGGAGAAGGCTTGGCAGCGATTCTTGCAGAAAAGGAAATGCTGCCTCTACCGACAGACGAAAAAGATTTGATCGATCAGCGTTCAGGAAAAATCAATGATATCTATGTCGTCAGCTCAGAAGAACGGAAGCAAGTCGAAGAAGCTTTCCTGGAAGAATTCGGAGAAGTTCCGCCATTGCCGGAAGATGCCTCTGAAGAAGAAATGGATTTGTATTTCAATTATATTTATTCTCTCATTGCCTATGATTTTCAGGACCCTCAGAGTGTCCTGGATCAAATGGAATTTGCATTGTCCGGAACACCAGAAGCAGATCCGCGCTTTGCTTTTAAAGAAAATTACAATGTTGAAATCATCCTGGATTCAAGCGGTTCGATGGCCAATCTTATCGAAGGGGAGACCCGGATGGATTTGGCGAAAAAAGCCATCCGTGAGTTCATGACCCAGGTTCCGGCAGAAGCGAATGTTTCGCTGCGGGTTTATGGGCATGAAGGAGACGGTACCGAAGCTCAAAAAGCCGCTTCGTGCGAAGCGATCGATGAAGTGTACAAGCGCGGAACATTTGATCAGGCGAAATTCAATCAGGCATTGGATGCATTTGAGCCGGCAGGATGGACGCCGGTAGCCGGAGCGTTGGAATCGGCAAAAGAAAGTTTTGCCGGGCTTGATGCGAAAACCAATACAAACCTGGTGTATCTTGTCAGCGACGGCATTGAAACGTGCGGCGGAGACCCGGTAGCTGTAGCCAAAACATTTTCTGAAAGCGATGTATCGCCGATCATCAATGTCATCGGCTTTAATGTAGACAGTGAAACACAGCAACAGCTAAAAGATGTAGCGACGGCTGCAAACGGCATTTTCTCGAATGTCACGAGCGGCACGGAATTGACAGAGGAATTCGAAGGGTCCCAGGAAGTACTGGCGCGATGGGAAGCCTGGAAAGTGGATTCGGAAGTGGATGTGCTGGCAGCCAGCAATGCCAGTTGGCTGGCCATCACAAAATTTGAAAATCGCTGGCATGCAAGTACGGACCAGCAGCATTTAGGACTGATCCGCGTGTTTGGATTGTTGCGGGAGAAAGGGTACCTTACTTTCGAACAAGTCGACGCTTTGACGGCGAGAGCAGCAGAAATTGAGCAGCTTGCAAAAGAGTCAAGGGAAACACTGGTTGCTGAACTGAACCGGGTAAAAGAGCAAGGGCTTGAAAAAATGCGCACTGAGATCGATAAAAAGTATCCGGATGAAGCAGATCAACAATAAAAAGGGGACTCCCCTTTTTCCGGCTTATTTATGCATCCCCCTGCAAGATAAGCCGGAAAAGCGGGAGTCTGCCAGCAAAGGTGGAGGCCATGAAAAAACTGATGAATGAACGAGGTTCAGCGACAATTGAATTTTTAGGGGTTGTGCCATTGATTTTCACGGTCATGATGATTGCCTGGCAGTTTATCGCGGGGTTCCATGGCTTGATGATTGCGGAATCCGCCGCAAGCGAGGCGGCAAAGGTCTATTCAGTGACAGCGGACGCGGGAGAAGCGACGGCTGCGGCACAGAACATAGTGGACGCCGGGGGCAGTTACATCAGCTTTGCCGGCGCCCCAATTTCGGGCACCAACGAATTTACAGCAGCCGTCAACGTCAACATCGATTTCGTCTTTCTGCCGGCCAGCATGTTCGGCGGGGGCAAACCTTCATTTTCGTATAGCGCTGATACGTCTGGCAAGGTGATCAAATGAACAGAATCCGGATCCGCCTTGCAAATGAACAAGGAAATGTGGCGCTTTTCGTTTTGGGGCTGATCAGCATCATGATTATCCTTTTCCTGCTGATTTTGAATTTGGCAGGCGCGTTGGTAGTGAAAGAGCAGGCGCTGTCCACTTCACAACAGGCAGCACTGGCTGCCACTGCTGCCTTGTATGAAGAACTTCCGGGATTTATCCTCACCTATGAAAAAGACTTGAAAGAATTTATTGAGGAAGAGGAAGCTGCAAAAGAAGAAGCGGATCCTGAGGAACCTGAAGAAGGCGAGGAGCCCGGGGAAGAAAAGAAAGAAAAGACCCTTGATGAACTGCTTGATGAAGAGACCGAAAAGCTTGCTGGCGAGATGGCAGGTTATACACTCAACGAAATACGCAACGAAGCACTTGACCGCATGCTGGCCAAAGAATTGGACAAAGGTTTAGGCAACGGCATGCTGAAGAAAAAGTTGAGCGAAGAGCTGGAATTCGATTGGATCAAATCAATGAAAGAAAGTGCACGCAATACGATCATCGCCAATGGCGGTGAACTCGACGGCGCGGTCATGACGGTATTTGATGACGGGCAAGTGGTTGTTGAATCGTCGCATGAAGCCGGTGCAATCGGCTATAACGGCTTTTTTGCAAATGTTAAAGAAAATCTCTTTAAATCATCAAAAGGGCCCGAAGTGAAATTTGTACAGAAAATCCCCGGATGGGAAGGGAGAACATACTCCCTGGAATAGAGGTTTCCAATGAGCAAACAGAAAAAATGGCAACGAACTTATTTGGTTTTGATGATTTTCTTTTACGGCGTATTTGTTCCGGTCACGGTCTTGGAATGGCTGTCCGGCGACGGAGGGTTCCCATTTACTGCCATTGCGGTGGGGCTGGCACTGCCCTTCATGCGGAAAAACCATTTGGCTCAACTTCAAAAACAATAAAAAAGGATGGAGGTTTTGGTATGGAACGGCCAATCCGGTCAGCGTTAACTTTTTTCGGCCATAAATATGAGCGCATCCTGCTGCTGGTGCTGTTTATTCAGCTGCCCGTCATCTTGATCCAATTTTTTGCAGCTAATTATATTTTGGCGGTTACCCCGACATTCGGAGCATTGTTTTCGATTGCGGACGTCTATAACGCTTATATTGTATTTTCGCTTTTTTTGTTCACCTTAATGCCGTTTGCGGCTTTTTGGCATAACGAAGAAATGGGTTTAGAAAATCCGCTGCGGACGGCATTTTTCCAATTTGCATTAAAAGCTTTTCATATCTTTCTGTTTTCGGTCGTTGCAGGAATAGTGATTACAATCGGCTTTATGTTCTTCATACTGCCAGGGGTGATATTGCTCGGGATATTCGCGATTGCCCCGATTCTGGCGGTTATGGACAATCAGTCAGTCTGGGCATCGATTCGTGAAAGTGCGCGGATATTTAAAGCGCATCACTGGAAAATTGTCTTGCTGATAGGAATTTTCGGTTTCACAGAACTCATTGGTTCCTATATCCTGCAGTTGCTTATTTTGGATATCACTAGTTCCTTCCTGGCAATTGCTATTTGCCATATTTTCTTGAATACGATCTTCCTTCCATTGTTTTACTTGATTCTTACGACATTCACAGCGAAATGGAGAGAAGACATGAGTTTGTTCACGATTGAGAACAAAGAAGTCGGCTTATAAGAGTAAAACAAGGGAGGAACATTATGGAGAATTTAATGAAACGAAGTGTAGTGATTGCGATTATTTTATTGACTGTCGCTCAATCTTTCTTCTATTCGGTTGCAGCTGCTTCTGTTCAACCGTGGAGCGGCAATTCTTGGACGGGTGATACGTGGAGCGGCGACACTTGGGAAGGGACGCCGTGGCAAGGCAATACCTGGACCGGTGATACGTGGCAAGGCGATACGTGGCAAGGCGATGGCACGTCAGGCGATGGCACGAGCGGAGACGGAACGTCAGGTGACGGCACGAGCGGAGACGGAACGTCAGGCGATGGCACGAGCGGAGACGGAACTTCAGGTGACGGCACGAGCGGAGACGGAACTTCAGGTGACGGCACGAGCGGAGACGGAACTTCAGGTGACGGCACGAGCGGAGACGGAACGTCAGGCGATGGCACGAGCGGAGACGGAACGTCAGGCGATGGCACGAGCGGAGACGGAACGTCAGGTGACAGCACAGGCGGAGACGGAACGTCGGGCGACAGCACGAGCGGAGACGGCACGGATGGTACTGCTACCGATGCAAATGAAGGTCCAACAGGTTATGAAGTTTTCAACTATATCGGAAAAGATGTGCTGCTTGGGCAAGTGGAATTAGTGGGCGAGTCAATGACTGACGGCGGTTCGGGCATGGCAGGGAGCGCAATGAAATATCTTGCATCCAGTGTCTTGCTCAATGGCTTGAAATTAGGTGTAAATAATCCTGTAGTGGAAACTGTCACATTCGGAATTGATGCTTATGATAAAGGCGAAACGGTAGTCGCTGCGGTACAAGGTGCAAGAACGGCAACTCAGGCATCTGCCGCCGGGGCTACTGCAATGCAAGGTGCTGCAGTAGCGGCGCCGGCAATGGGAGCTTTAGGGAAGCTAAATGTTGCCACAGCAGCAGCTGGGGTAGTATTCGGTACAGTTGAAACATTTGGCGAAGTTTTCGGAGAAGGCGGAGCATACGATACTTGGCATGATTCTAATGCCAGTGGGGCAAAAAAAACAGCTGAAATTTCCGATGCCACTGCAAGTTTCGGTTCTACGTTGATGAGTGCTGGAGTTGTAGCTGCTGCAATTCCGGGGGGACAGGCTATCGGCGCCGGCCTGGTTATTGGAGGAGCGGCGCTTTGGGGAGTATCCAAACTCACTGGATATGTAGCGAATAATTGGACAGGCATTAAAAGTACAGCTTCTAAAGTAGGAAGTAAGATAGCTGATGGATGGAATTCGTTTACCGGCTTGTTTGGTTAATGCTATGATTTAGCTACCTATTAGTAAAGGAGAGATTTATTCATGGACGATCAAACAACTAACTTGCTCCTAAAAAAAGTGAAAAAGCATAAAAAATGGACAGAAACCGTCTTTGTTAATCCGATTTATTGGGAAGTGAATGGCACGCCTTATTACATGGCAGGCTTTACAAAAAATAATCAGCCCGTAGCGAGTGCATACTTAACCACTGGAGAAGAAAAACTTGAAGAAGCTTTGATTGCCCAGCCCAAATTATCTCTTTTCGCTGATTTAAGTTCCAATATTCTTTCGGTTGGAGCAGAACGGACAAATATAGAGGCTGCTTTTTATACGAAACCTTTAGGGATTGCAATCACAGAAAAAGAGCCTGCAGTAATGCAGGGCCGAGAAGCATTCGTCCAATTATGGGAAGTTCAGCAGAAATTCAAAGCGTTAGTGAAAGACTATAAAAATTATTATGATGATGTATTGGCTCGAGGCCGCATAACTGAGGAAGATATCAGCAAAACTCAAGAAACAGCCATCATGGTTAATATGTATCAATATCTGACGTTAAAAACCTTATTGGACCAAAACGCTGAGATTCGATCGTTTATTAATTCCTTGGAACGCACAAATGGATGGAGCGATTTGACCAAAGATGAACGGATATTTGTTAAAGGAATAACCGAAAACATCGACAAAATGCGTAAAAATTTAGAGGGTCTCGATCTTATTATCGTTGAAGATTTTAAAGAAATGAAAAAGTTGAATTACGGCAAAATGATTGAAGACAATAAGAAAATCATCGAAGGCCAGCGTCAGTATATCCGCTATCCGAAATAGTCTGAAAGAAAAAGCATCCCGGCGAAAAATGCCAGGATGCTTTACTTCATATTGAAACCATATTGGATCAGAAACAACTACTGCTATAAAGGTGAAAAAGTAGGAGGGGTCTGCATGATTAAGAAAGGAAGGGCTGTAAGCCTAATCGTGATACTGGTTCTTGGGCTTTCCGCCTGTTCAGGCGAACCGGCCGGCAATGCAGGCGAACCCGTTCCGGAAGAGCCTGCAGAAGAGGCAGAGGATAATAATTCTCCAGAACAACCGATCACCAGTGGGGAAACAGGAGCAGAAGATGCTGGTGAAGACAAGGGAGAGACAGGCGGAGAAGAGATTTCACCCGTACAGAAACAAATGGCCCTTGATGTGCTGAATGCGATTTTCAACGATGCAGAACAGGGCATAGTTTACAGGTTGTCATCCGGCTTTACAATTGGAGAAAGTACACGCAGTGAAGTCTATGCACAAATTTCAGAACCTGAAGAACGGATTGGAGGATACGACTACTATCATGGATCGATGGGGCAAGCTTCTTATAAAATTCTCTTTGATGAAAATGATGTGATGAAAGAAGCGAGGTACTTCGGAACAAATGTGGAGCGGCAGACAAATCTAGGGGGGATTACACGGGAAGATTTGCTCCAAGAGCAAGGGGAACCTGATGCCGAAAGAAAAATTCCGGATACGGGAGAAACCAACTTGATCTATTACGTAGGCGATTATGAACTGCAGTTTGTCATAGGGGGAAATGGCTCGACGGATCATGTTAATTTATTAGAGAAAGAGCAGTAAAAAGCATCCCGGCTTGGTGTGCCGGGATGCTTCATTTTAGCTGTCAATCTTCGTCTTTAATGTCCACGTCTTCTGGAATCGGTGTCATTTGCCATTCTTCCAAGGCTTGTTTGGCAAGCTCCAGCTGCTGGAAATGCGTGTCGAACTGAGAGGTGTTGACCAAGTACTGTTCACCGTCATGGACTGCGCGTATGCGGCCTTCTAACACGTAGCGAGCTACCTGTTCTTCAGGCATCGACAGAAAAGCGGCAGTTTCCGAGACTGTCATATACATGGGATCATCTCCTCTTTTTTCTTTTATTATAATGGAAAAAGGGAGCTATCTCAAACCATTCAATTAATGATAAGCTAATGGCAGAATGGCTGGCACAGACAAGGATAATGGCTTTTCATACATAATAAATAAGCGAGCGGGAGTGCTTGCTTTACCTAGAGGTGCATTTCATGAACTATTTACCATACATATGGGTGCTGCTGGCCGCAATGCTGTGGGGCACGACTGGCACTGCCCAAAGTTTCATCGAAGGAAACGCGCATCCGCTGACAATCGGTGCGATGCGGCTTGGAATCGGCGGCTTTACGCTGCTGGCTTTTGTATTGCTTGCGAAAAAATTGAGTTGGAAAGAGATTCCGTGGAAAGCGGCGGTGGTGTCGGCGGCATTGATGGCGCTATTTCAGCCGCTGTTCTTTTCTTCGGTGCAGCTGACTGGCATTGCCATCGGCACGGTGGCGTCAATCGGCAGTGCACCGGTATTTTCCGGGTTATTGGAATGGCTCATCTTGAAAAGGCGGCCGGACCGCGTATGGGCCGCTGCGACCGCATCGGCGATTGCAGGGTGCCTGCTGTTATTTTCCGACAAGCAAGCAGCAGTGATTGATCCCCTCGGCATTGTCCTGGCGCTGGGCGCGGGCATGTCTTTCGCAGGATATGCAATTTCAAGTAAAAAAGTGCTCGACCGAATGGATGCGGTGCCAGCGGTGGCCGTTATTTTTTCGCTGGGCGCATTAGCATTGCTGCCGTTTTTAGGGGTGCTGGACATTTCCTATTTGGCGCAACCAGGCAATCTGGCGGTCCTGGCTTATTTGGGCATCGGTGCGACAAGCTTATCGTATATTCTTTTTTCACACGGCTTGAAAAACATTCCGTCTTCCTCTGCAGTCACATTATCGCTCGGAGAACCATTGACCGCCGCGCTGCTCGGTGTTTTCATCGTCGGTGAACGGTTGAGTGGGATTTCGTGGGCTGGCGTCCTGCTGTTATTGGGCGGAATTCTCATTTTAACATTGGCCAAAAAGAAACCCATTTCTTGAGAAACAGCGGCATCCTATGGATTGCCGCTGTTTTCTTAAGAATTTCTTCATAAAATTCCTAAGTTGCCCTTAAGAAATTTCGTTTACAATAAATTACAGAGATGAAAGAGGTGGGGAAATGGCACAATTTACTGTAATGGTGACTGACGATGACCAGGATATCCGGGATGGCATCGAGATCTATTTGAAAAACGAAGGATATAAGGTGCTGAAAGCGGCAAACGGCCTTGAAGCACTGGAATTGTTGGACGTCAATGATGTGCATGTGATCATCCTTGACGTCATGATGCCAAAAATGGACGGTATCGCTGCTACTTTTAAAATACGTGAACAACGTAATATTCCTATCATTATGCTCAGTGCGAAAGTGGAGGATTCCGATAAAATACATGGTCTTTCGGTCGGTGCAGATGATTACGTCACGAAGCCTTTTCATCCAATGGAGCTGGTGGCGAGAGTGAAATCACAGTTAAGGCGCTACGTCAGCCTTGGCACATACGAAGATAAAAAACAGCGCATTGAAATCGACGGGCTTATACTCGATTCCGAATCCAAAGAAGTGTCGCTGCACAATGAGGCAATTAAATTGACGCCGATTGAATTCAAAGTGACCGAGTTATTGATGGCGAATGCCGGGCGTGTTTTTTCCATCCAGGAAATTTACGAACGCGTCTGGAACGAACCGGCCTATAATGCAGAAAACATCGTGGCCGTGCATATCCGGAAAATCCGTGAAAAGATCGAAGCAGATCCAAAAAATCCAAGATACTTGAAGGTGGTGTGGGGCATTGGCTACAAAATGGAAAAATGATTTATGGTCGATTACAGCAGTCATTATTGCGTTATTCTCTTTGCTGTACTGCTGCTCATTCATCTTGGATATGATTAAAAATACATCAACTGCTGACTTGCTGGCATCGCTGCGCCTGTTGTCGAAAGGGGATATTTGAAGATGAAGAAATGGTTATGGCTGGCAGCAACGGCTTTTGTTATTCTCGGCCTTTTTATTCTCATGGAAACGGTTCCCGGTTATTTTGGCAAGCAATACACCGAATCCGATGAATTCAAAATGGATTACGCCTATTATACCGATAGCTTGATCACCTATGAACTTGCGCCGCCTGATGCAGAAGAATTGGCAGACCGGCCGGTAACGCAAAGTGAAATAGAAGAATACCGCAACCGCTACGGATCGCTCGCTGAACAAGTCGAGAATATCCAAAGCCAATATGCAGCCGATATTGAAGAGGCCAAAGCTGCAAAAAATGAAGATGTAGAAAAAATTCTTCTTGAAGAACGCGATCGCAAAATAGCGGCAATCCAAAGCAATTTTTCGGACAATGAAGTCGTGGAGGGAAAAATAAAAGATGAAAGGCAGGAAGAAATCGCCAATTCCTTGAGAGATTTGAATGCCAATAAACCTGCATTCAATGCTGACTACGCCTATTATGCCTATGAATTGAAAAATACCGAAACTGGGGAAGTTTTCACAAAAGGAGAACTTTCGGAAAATCCAGTGTTTGAGAAAAACTATACAGCAGCAAGGCCGTTGAGTGACCGTGAACCCGATTATTTCGTGCCGGTTTTATATGGGGCAGTCAACGAAGCAACTTTTGAAGGCGTGATCCAAATCGATCGCGAACTGCTCGCAGCGTCAGATAGCAACGGCAGCTTCAATCAATTCAATTTTATCAAGTCGGTTACTTACTTATTGTCTATAGCTGTAGCGGGAGTAATGATCGCCGTGATGATGTTTTTGCCTTTCCGCTGGGAATGGTTCACATTCAGCCCGCTGTTTGAAAAATGGACGGGCTGGCGGATGGAATGGCGGCTGCTCACAGCTTTCCTTACGGTAGTATATGCCTTATTCGCTGCAGGAAACTTCAACACGAGCTTGATGAACAGCTGGTCGACCAACTACGCGAGCTATGGGCTTAGCCTTGGTGGCGAGTTCATCGTCGCATTAGCGGTAACTGCGCTTGCGATTTTGCAGGTGATTTGGCTGGCTGCCTATTACAAAACGCCTGCTTTGTTCAAACAGGAGTTTCAAAAGAGCGTTATCCACCGCAATGTGAAGGGGTTGAAACAGGTTTTCTTGAACAAATCGATCGGCGTCCAATCGCTGGTTTTATTGACGGTGATTTTCTTTTGGGGATTCGGCACGATGATGTCGATTATCATTCCAGGAATCCTGCTGGTATGGCTGCCGGCGACGCTGTTCATCGGCATCCCGGTACTTGTGTTGATGTTGAAGCGCTTCAGCTATTTGAATGTGCTGATGCAGGAGACAGAAGCGATGGCGAGGGGGCAGCTGAACCAAGCGGTGCCAATCCGCGGCTCTTCGCCGCTTGCCAATCATGCACGGCAGTTGAACCGCTTAAAAGAAGGCGTCAAGATATCGATGTCGGAGCAGGCGAAAAGCGAGCGGCTGAAAACGGAATTGATCACAAACGTCAGCCATGATTTGCGCACGCCGCTGACTTCGATTATCACCTATACTGATTTGTTGAAAGCGCCGGTATTGTCGGATGAAGAGCGTTTGTCCTATGCTGGCATACTCGACCGCAAATCACAGCGCCTGAAAACACTGATTGAAGATTTGTTTGAAGTATCCAAAATGGCCAGCGGCAATATCGAGCTGCATCGTTCAAAGCTTGATTTTGCACAATTGCTGCAACAGGCGCTTGCTGAGCATGCGGAAGATATTGAGCAATCCGGTTTGGATTTCCGTGTATCGATCGGCGACAAGCCACTGTACATCTATGCGGATGGGCAAAAATGGTGGAGGATGCTGGATAACTTGATTTTGAATTCGCTGAAGTACGCGCTTCCGGGCACCCGTGTATTCGTGTCGCTTAACGGTACGGGCGGTGAGGCGGAATTCATCATCAAAAACATCACCCGCTATGAGCTGGGCGAAAATCCCGATGAGCTATTTGAACGCTTTAAGCGCGGCGATGCTTCAAGGCAGACCGAGGGTTCAGGTTTGGGCCTTGCTATTGCGCAATCGATTGTCGATCTTCACGGCGGAGCCTTAAAGATCGAAGTAGACGGGGATTTATTCAAAGTGACAGTAACCATTAAAAGTGCATAATAGCTAGAAGAAGCCAGTCTATAGCCCCTGCTATAGGCTGGCTTCTATTTAGTTCGGATTATGAAGTATACATAAGTTATTATAATTATTAGAAAATTCGATTGACTTAAAATTGGGAAAGCGGTTACAATCAAAATGTCAATACTCTTAAAATAAAGAAAGGGAGGGAATTTCTGGGTTGAAACTGAGCGTTCGCTCAGCTGTTTATGCAAAGGGGCAGTAGTTTATTTCACGAAATGGGGGAGAGTATATGAAGGCGTACAAAAAAGAAGTGCAGTTCACTATTTGGATGACAGCGGCTTTCATCCTGGTAGGAAATGTTGGGCTAATTTTCTCGATATTTCCAACCGATGCAATTTTCTTAGGGTTTCCATTAAAGTACATTTTGCCGATCCTAATGGGGTGGTTCGGTGTGTTCCTATTAACGATTGTTGCAGGTATTATCGGCAATCGCATCGATGATGAAATCGACGCAGAAAATGATTTACTCGACAACTCCCGCGATACGGAAGGGGTGTAACGGATGGAAAACCAAAACTGGCAATTAGATAATCCTTGGATGGGATTGGGCGTCATTATCGCCACGTTCCTGTTATTTTACATAGTCGGTTTTATATCGAACCGCAAAAGTACTTCCGCTAAAGAATTATATGTCGGCAATTCAAATACAGGAGCGCTTGTCAATGGCTTGGCAATGTCGGCTACGTATATGAGTTTAGCGACATTTCTAGGAATTACAGCACTTATTCTTCAATTGCAGGTACCATTTATCATGCTGTGGATCCAGCTGATCTTAGCAATTCCGCTGATCACGATCATTTACGGCACAAGCCTGCGCCGCATGGGTGCGTTTTCGCCGACGCACTTTATCCGCGACCGCTACGGCAAATCGGCTTCCATCATTGCCGCGCTGTTCATGATCCTCGTTTCCATCATGTATGCTCTCGGGCAGATGATCGGCATCGCCGTGACGTTCGAAACATTATTGGGCATTCCTTATTTGACGGGCTTGATCGTCGGCGGATTGCTTATTGTCGGCTATATCACAGTAGGAGGCATGGCAGGAGCGACCAATAACGCGGCAATCCAGATGGTTATCATGGCCTTGATGTTCATCGTTCCTTTAGGGGCAATCATGAAAGCAGTCGGCGGCACTGGCTGGTATTTCCCGCCATTATTGTACGCAGATATGGTTCCGGCAATGCTGGACGCATTGCCGACTTTCTTCGATTATCAATTTTCACCAAAATGGTATTTCTCAATCATCCCGGCTCTGACAATCGGTGCTTTGGGGCTTCCCCATTTAGCGATGCGCGTTTACACGGCTTCAAACCTGAAGAGCGCACGGGCAGCGATGGTCTGGTTCGCCTTTATCCTCGGATTGGTATTTTCAGCCACTTACGCGATGGGGTTTGTCGGAGTCTTTGCAACGACCACACAAGGGCTGCAGATTTCTCCAGAAGATGCGGACAAATTGACGATCATCCTCAATTTGGTTTATAACCCTGACTGGGTTACAGCATTGGTTATCGCCGGAGCCATTTCAGCCGGTGTCTCTACCTTGAGCGGAAACTTGCTGGCAATCGGCGCTTTGCTGTCCCAAGACATTGTCGCTACTTTGAAGCCGAATATTTCCCAGCGTGTGAATTTGCGACTCGGGTTTGTGGCGATTTTCCTTGGCGGCGTCGTCAGTATTCTATTGGCAATCCAACCGCCCGCATTCCTGGTGGTCAGTATCCTGTGGGCATTCGGCCTTGCTGGAGTGACGAACGCGCCGCTTATCATCGTCGGCGTATGGTGGAAAGAAGCCAATAAATACGGTGCTATGGCGGCTTCAATCGTCGGCGGCATTCTGTACATTGTCGTGTCGCCTTTCGTCTTCCCGAGCATTGTCTTGACAGGACATGCTGTGACAGACGGCATGGGGCTTTCAGGCGCAATGCTTGCCGTTCCCGTAAGTTTTATCTTGCTGATTGTGGTGTCGTATATCACGAACCGCATGCCGTCACTGGCGAAAAACTTGACCAAGCAATCGGATATCGAATTGGTCGAACGGATCCACGGCTGGAAAGACATTAAAACTTACCGCTACAACAGCAAAGTCGGTGCGGGCATCACGGTCGTATTATCCGCGGTTGTTGCTGTCTGGGCATTGATGCCTTGGGGCATGTAAGAATGGAAAAAGGAGTGATTAAAATGGTCAGAAATATGGTGGTGTTGAATGAAACATATTTTGGGGCATTTTTAAACTCACCGAACATCAAAGTGATCAGCAATCTCATTTTGCTGCTTACCGGAGTGGGCTACGGCGCGATATCAATCGCGTCGAATGCCTCATACATAGCGAACTTCGATTCACCCGTGCTGCAAAATGTCCTAGTGCCGCTGATTTTCATCCTTTTTGGCCTATTGTCGGCGTTTATCACGAAAATCGGACTTGCGCTGCTGCTATGGGCGGGGGCAAAAGGGTTGGGCGGCAAAGCGCTGTTCAAGGAAATCAATCTGGCTTCCCCTGTTGCGCTGCTTCCCGGGTTGCTGGGTGTCCCATACTTAGCCGGTTGGGGAGAAGGCACCTTCATTGTCGCCGCTCTGCTGGTGGCAGGCATTGTATGGATGTATTTCGTCAGTGCAAAAATCTTGAAAACAACACAGAACTTCACCAATAAGAAAGCGTATTTGGCGGCATTCCTGGCGTTCTTATTTTTAGCAAGCGTTTATTACATCGTCGTGCCGTCTTAAATGGAATCTGAAAAAAGTTGGAAGCCCATGCTTCCAGCTTTTTTTTTGTAAAAAAATAACCCCTCATTGTGGAGGGGAAATGAGGCGGTGCTGATACGCATAGATGGCCGCCTGGGTGCGGTCATGGACTTCGAGCTTCGCCAACAGATTGCTGACATGGGTCTTGACTGTTTTCAGCGCGATGAACAACTTATCCGCAATTTCCTGATTGCTGTAGCCCGATGCAATCAGCAGCAAAATCTCCATTTCGCGGTCTGTCAAATCTTCATGAGGAACATGGCTGTGGCGCATCTGCTTCATCATCTTGGTCATCACTTCCGGTTCAAGGACCGGTGTGCCATTCATCGTCGAGCGGATGGATTCCGCGATGCGGGATGCTTTGGACGTTTTCAGAATATAGCTGACCGCACCGGCTTTCAATGCAGGATAAACTTTGTCGTCGTCAGGAAAGCTGGTGACAATCATGATTTTCGCTTCCGGCCATTGGGTGATGATGGCGTCGGTCGCTTCTGCGCCGTTCATGACGGGCATGACCATATCCATCAAAATAACATCCGGCCGCAATTCGAGCGCCATCTTTACAGCTTCTTCACCATTTACTGCCTCGCCGGCGACTTCCATATCCGGCTGCGATTGGAGATAGGCGGAAACGCCGATTCGGACCATCTCATGATCATCGGCTAATAAGATTCGAATCATCGGAAACCTTCCTTTCAATAGGGACTTTCACTTCAATGATTGTGCCCTCAGAAGGCACAGAAACGATTTTGCTGACGGCGCCGATTTCAATGGCCCGTTCTTCGATATGCTTCAAGCCATATGAAGTGGATTTTGATTGGTCGCTTTCAAAGCCGACACCGTTGTCCTGGATGCGCAGAATAGCGAAATTATCCCGTTCGACAAAAAGGATATGGACTTCAGTGGCTTTCGAATGGCGCAGTGTATTCGAAAGCGTTTCCTGGGCGATGCGGAAGAGATGGTCTTCTGCGCCTTTTGGCAAAGGGACTTCTTCCAATTTGGAATCGATGTCGAAATAGACTTTCTCCTTTAGTTCGGCGATCAGTTCAGCCAATCCCTGTCGCAAGGTTTTATTGTGCAGCGCTGCCGGGCGGAGATGGAGCAGCAACGCGCGCATCTCCAATTGTGCCTGCTGAACCATTTTTTCCGTCTGCAATAGTGCGGGAGCAGCCTGTTCACGCTCTGTCATGGAAGACAGGAGCATCGATGCGGCAAATAATTGCTGTGATACCGAATCATGCAATTCGCGCGCCAGCCGCTGGCGTTCCATGATCAGGCGTTCCTGAATCACTTTGTCCTGGGTTTCCGCGCGTTCATTGGAAATGCGCGCTAAGCTTCTGCGCTGAGATTCCAGCAACTTCTGGAGTTTTAAAATAGAAGAAGCCAAATTGGCAGGCAGCGATTTCATATGAGCAGCTTCAATGACAATGTGGTCTTCGTTGCGCAGCAAAGCTTGGAAAATTTCCTCGATATCCTGCACTTTTGCGCGTGACATCGATTCCGACCACCAGGCAATGCCGATTGAGAGTGCAAGTACCAACACGAGCAGCCAAATGCCGAACGGCAGACCGGCAACGAAATCTTCCCACAGCACGGACCAGGCAGTGAAGGTAGGAAGCCCCAGCAGCACTGCCAGGATGCAAAATACGATAAAAGCGAACAAGGCCATGAAGAAAAGGCCGCGCGGCAGGATCTGTCTCATCGGCGGATCACCTCGACATCTCCCATCCACGTAGTGATTGAAATGATCATTTCAACTTTGCCGTCATCAGGATAGCCATCCTCTGCATGAAGCGAACCGTTCCAAATTCGTTCTTTGGCGCCGTTGAAAAAGCGGGCATCGCCAAGAATGGCAGAGTAGTAGACGCGTACCGGAACTTCATAGGGAACGATGATTTTCACTTTGCCGAAGCCTTGGCGAATCGAAATCAACGATGTCCGTTTTGGCAGCACCGTCTGGGTTGCGTCAATAAGCAGATCGCCGGCAATTCCTTGGATGTGTATATCTTTCCATTCATATGCTTCAATCGGTGTTTGCTGGGCTGCGAAAAATTTATTTTGAATCAGCCCTTTGTCAACGCCGCCGATTGGCAGCTGCTGCTCCCACTCCTCACCTTTCCAAAGGCGGATCAGCAAGTAAATGGCCACCGCAAAAACGATCAGCCTTAAACTCCACATCGACAGCACGGCAATGCCGATTAAGATGACGGCGGTCCAAACATAAGCTTTGCGGGACTCTTGCTCTTTGTTCATCGCGTAATACAAGATTCCGAGGCCAAGAAGAACCAAAAATATGCTGCCATTTCCGAAAAAGGCAACTTCTATAAAAATGAGCAATAAAGCGCTCCATAAAATCAGTGCTTTTTTATTGGTGGTCAAGTGGTCCAACATGTTTTTTGCCTCCTTCTTTGCAGCGGAAAAGCGAGAAGAAGGAAACCTTCTTCTCACTCTAGTTTACCCAATTTCTTTTTGCTGTGCGCTGTTTTTTTCAAGTGATTCCAAGCGATGCTCCATCGTTGAGCGTTGGTGCACCTCTTCGGCTTCGCTGCCGAGGCCGCCGATGAATGCGGACATATTATCTGATTCCAAAGTTTCCGCTTCAAAGCCGGAAGCCAGCACTTTGTCCATCTGATAATGCGCGCGAGCAGCATTCTCTTTCCCCATCAATTGCAGCTGACGCAATTTCATGTCTTTTACTTTATGCTGCATTTCTTCGAATCGCTGCTCCAGACGGGTGATTTCCTCAAGATTTTCTGCAAGGCTATGTTCCAATTCGCTGACACGATTCGAATAAGCTGCAACTTCCAGTTCAGCAAACCTTGACAAGTCGCTTTCACCTGAAGCTTGTGCGAGCTCGAGCTGCGCCTTGCGCTTCTCAGCCATCGCGGATGCTTCCGCCAGCTCCTGTTCCAGTTTCACTGTCAGCTGGGCTTGGCGTTCCACCCATTTGCCTGTCATTTCCGTCTGTTTTTGGGCTTCCGCAATAAAGCGGTTCAAAGCAGCCAGTGGATTTTTTTCTTCTTTTTTCGTCATCACCATGTCCATGTCAGTGGCTACAGCGAATTTTAAGCGTTCCCATAAAGTTGTCATGCCGATTCCTCCTTATTTGTTTAGTTTCTGCCATTGGTTTTCAAAGTTTGTGAAAGGGTCTTTTGCGTCTTGAAACGCAACAGGGCGTCCGTTCCAGTTGCGGTAAATCATCCATAGGCCGGCTGCTGCCGCGACGCCAAGCAAAGCAGGGACATTCGAAATGGCTGAAATTGCACCGACGGCACCGACGATGCCCCACCAGATTTTAGCGGCAAGTGAAATGCTTCGCAGGTAATAATGGATCCCTGCATACAGGATCAACGCGGATACTGCAAGCCCGACAATTGCCCCCAGATTCGACAAGACGATGATTCCGGCGATGATGCCGAGTGTGATCATCCAAAACTTATTCATTGTTATTTCCTCCTCTCAATTTGTATCTTCATCTTAACAAGCACACCGTTTTCAGAATACGGACCCTGACTGCATCTTTGACTAGGTCTTGGGGTGTAGTGGTGTTCGGGAAGGTACTTTTTCAAGTAAGTGCTATAATAATTTTTAGACAGCAGGAAAAGAGGAAAAAGTGTATGAAACAGTTCGTCGCCATTGCTGGTGCTTTGAGCATTTATATGGCACTTATCGGTTATTTGGGATGGAATACGTATTTATGGGTTGCTTCATGGATCTCCTTGGAACCGTGGCTGTTTGCTGGCCTATGGGCGATTATTGCTTTCAGTTTCTTTATCGGCCGCATCGGCCATAACTGGTTGGCATTTACCGTCATCGGCTCATATTGGTTTGCCTTTTTGCAATACGCAATCGTGTTGTTTCCTGTCGCGAACTTGGTGAGCGTTTTGGTGGAGTGGCCGCGTGAAGCATTTTATATCGGCAATGCCGTTGCGGTAATAATGCTTGGGATTTTACTGATTGGCTCTTATTTAGCATATAGCCCGGCTGTGCGCGAGCTGGAGATAACGGTTGGCGATGTGCCGGCAGAACCGCTGCATGTCGTCGTAGGCTCGGATTTTCATCTGGGCGTATTGTCAGGGAAACGGCATTTAAAGCGTTTTGTCGACAGGGCAAATGCGTTGAAGCCGGATGCTGTTTTTTTAGCGGGGGATTTGGTCGATGACGATCCGGTATGGTACGCACGCTACGGCATGCAGGAAGAAATGGAGCGATTGACTGCGCTCTTCGGCGTATACGGCGTTCTGGGCAACCATGAATATTACGGCCGTAAAATTCCGCTGCTCGTCAAAGTGATGGAAGATTCCGGAGTCCGGATTTTGCGTGATGAAACTATTTTGGTTGCGGAACGTTTTTATTTAACGGGACGGGAAGACCGAACCAATGGAAAACGCCATCCGCTCAAGACGCTCGAGCCAAAAAAAGACTTTCCATGGATTGTCATGGACCATACGCCATCGGATTTGAAAATGCCGGTGCAGCTGGGAGCGGACTTTCACATTTCCGGCCACACCCATAAAGGGCAGATGTGGCCGAATGGCTGGATCACCAAAAAAGTGTTCGAGTTGGATTATGGCCACCGCTTGATCGAGAAAACCCATTTTCTTGTTTCTTCGGGATTCGGATTCTGGGGGCCGCCGATTCGGATTGGCAGCCGCTCGGAATTATGGTCGGTAAAAATGAAGTTCGGGAAAGAGCAGTAAAGGAGACAGCAAATGGAACAATGGATTATAGACGTCATGTCTGATTACGGTTATTTTGGTATATTTTTTCTTATCATGTTGGAAAATGTGTTTCCGCCAATTCCTTCGGAAGTCATTTTGACAGTGGGGGGCTTTATGACCACCACTACCAATATGACGATTCCCGGAGTGATTTTGGCTTCAACAGCGGGCTCGGTGAGTGGCGCAGTGGTCCTTTATGGACTCGGCCTGCTGCTTGATGTTGAGCGGCTGGAGAAAATCGTCGATAAATACGGGCGCGTCCTGCGCGTCAAACGGGCAGACATTCACCGTGCGGATGCCTGGTTCGACCGCTACGGCATTTGGACCATCTTTTTCGCTCGCCTGATTCCGCTGATCCGCAGCCTCATTTCGATCCCGGCAGGCATGGCGAACACGAAATTCTGGTTGTTTATCACTTTCACGACGCTCGGTACTTTGCTCTGGAACACGGTCCTCGTTTTTATTGGCGAAGCAGTCGGGGAAAACCGTGCAGCTATTATGGAGCAATTCGATATTTATTCCAACGTCGTTTATGTGTTGATCGTTCTCGTGGCATTAGCGGCAGTATGGTTCTACGTGAAAAAAATCCGCAGCCGGCCAATGGACTGAACAAAATAGATTTTCCAAAAACTGCCGGCAATTGCCAGCAGTTTTTTAAATTGATATAATTGTTTGATAATAAAGAGACGGAGGGTCCCAATGAAACCTATCATTTTTATCACACAGAAATTACCGGATGAAGCAGTCTCGGGCTTGCATGAGTCTTACGAAGTGCGCATGTGGCACGATGAGAAAGCGCCGGCGCCGCGGGAAGAAATCATGAAACAGGCTGGGGAAGCACATGCTTTATGGACGATGCTGTCCGATAAGGTGGACCGCGAATTGCTCGAAGCCGCACCGAATTTGAAAATCGTTTCGAATCTAGCTGTTGGCTATAACAATATCGATATCCACGCAGCCCATGAACGAGGCGTCATGGTAACGAATACGCCCGATGTCCTGACGGAAAGTACAGCGGATCTGACATTCGCATTATTGCTGGCGACAGCTCGCCGCATTATCGAAGCGGAGCAATCCGTGCGTTCAGGCGACTGGAAATCATGGTCGCCAATGGGAATGGCGGGGCGCAACGTCGGAGGCGCGACACTTGGCATCGTTGGCATGGGCCGCATCGGTGAAGCGGTTGCTCGGCGCGCGCAGGGCTTTGGCATGAACGTGCTGTATCATAACCGGACACGGCGCAGCTTTGAAGACGTCAAATACGCGAAGCTTGATGATTTGCTGCAGCAATCGGATTATGTCGTCATTTTGACGCCGCTGACGCAGGAAACGCAAGGCATGATCGGGGAACGTGAATTGTCTCTGATGAAAGAAACCGCTTGCCTCATCAATGTTGCGAGAGGCGGAATTGTTGATGAAAAAGCCTTATACGAAGCACTAAAGGCGAAGAAAATCTGGGCCGCAGGCCTAGATGTCTTTGAAACGGAGCCAGTGCCGCTTGACCATCCACTGCTGTCATTGCCGAACTTGACGGTGCTGCCGCATATCGGGAGCGCTACCGTCCAGACGCGATTGGCGATGATGGAAATGAATGCACAAGCAATTGCTGCATGCCTTGAAGGCAAATCGGTGGAAAACCGTGTCTGTTAGAATTTGGTGAAGCTGTTTTCAATTATGAGAAAGTTGAAGTTTGCCGGAATTTATTATAAAATAGTCTAGGTTTTTAACGCCATTCCGGTGACGAGAACAAATTGAAAAGAGTAGGGTGGTAATGATTCATGCAAAATCATACACACAATGTTCTACTGTACTATAAGTACGTAGAAATCGAAGATCCAACAGCATTTGCTGCAGAGCATTTGGCTGCCTGCAAGGAAATCGGCTTGAAAGGCCGCATTCTTGTGTCACACGAAGGCATCAACGGTACGTGCTCGGGCACGATCGAACAAACAGACGCTTATATGGAATTGATGAAACAAGACGGGCGCTTTGCGGATATGCCATTCAAAATTGACGCAACTGACCGCCATGCTTTCAGAAAAATGCATGTTCGTGCGAAAAAAGAGATTGTCCATCTGGGCTTGGAAGATGATATCAACCCGAACGAATTGACCGGGAAATACCTGGAGCCTGCTGAATTCTACAAGCAGATGCAGGAAGAAGACACAATCGTTCTGGATGCACGCAATGACTACGAATTCGATCTTGGCCATTTCCGCGGTGCGGTGCGGCCGGATATTGAAAACTTCCGCGATTTGCCTGAATGGGTCCGCGACAATAAAGAAATCTTCGAAGGCAAGAAAATTTTGACGTATTGCACAGGCGGAATCCGCTGTGAAAAATTCTCTGGCTGGCTGAAAAAAGAAGGCTTTGAAGATGTATCGCAATTGCACGGCGGGATTGCTACTTACGGCAAAGACCCTGAAGTGCAAGGCGAACTATGGGACGGGCAGCTTTACGTGTTTGATGAGCGCATCGCAGTACCCGTCAACCAAAAAGAACATGTCATCGTCGGCAAAGACCATTTTACAGGCGAACCTTGTGAACGCTATGTAAACTGCGCCAACCCTGAATGCAACGCGAAAATCCTTGCTTCAGAAGAAAATGAACACAAGTATATGCGGTCATGTTCGGATGAATGCCGTGAACATCCGCGCAACCGCTATGCGTTCGAGCATGGCTTGGATGGAGCACAAGTCCAGGAGCGCCTTGACGCATTGAAAACAACAACTGAAGTGTAAGAAGCAGAAAAAAAGCCGTCCCTAGGGGCGGCTTTTTTCTGTTTCAATCTTCTTCATTGACAATAATGGCGCGGCCTTTGAATTTCAATAGCAAAGGGACGAGCAACCAAGCAGCAGCGACGATCAAGAGCACAAGCGAAATCGGTTTGGTGGCAAAAATCGAGAAGTCACCGTTCGAAATCGTCAATGCGCGGCGCATATTGTTTTCGATCATCGGTCCAAGCACCAATGCAAGAACCAATGGAGCGACCGGGAAATCATTGCGCACAAGCAGATAGCCGAGCACACCGCAAGCAAGCAATAAATACAAATCGAATGTCGTGTATTGCACGGCGTATACGCCGAAGAACGAAATGGCGATGATAATCGGCAGCAAGTATTTCTTCGGTGTTTGAATAATCTTGGCAAATACTTTTACCAATGGCATATTCAGCACCAGCAGCATCAAGTTCCCGACGAACATGCTGGCGATCAATCCCCAAGCGACTTCAGGATGGTCATCAAAAAGCAGTGGGCCTGGCTGGATGTTGTACATGATCAATGCGCCCATAAGGATGGCGGTTGTGCCTGATCCAGGAATCCCAAGTGTCAGCAACGGGATCAACGCGCCGCCGGAAGCAGCATTATTAGCCGATTCCGGGCCCGCTACACCGGCAATTGCGCCAGTGCCGAACTTTTCAGGCGTTTTGCTGAATTTCTTTTCTGTGATGTAAGAGAAGAATGAAGCCAATGTAGCGCCGGCGCCAGGCAAAACACCGATGAAGAAGCCCAGGAACGAACCGCGCAATATGGGTACGGTGCTGTCTTTTAAATCTTGTTTGGTCGGCAAAATGCGGCCGATTTTAGCGATAGCGCCTTCTTCCTGATCGCGTTCAAGGACTGTCTTGAATACTTCCCCTAACGCGAACAAGCCGACAGCGATGGTCAAAAATTCAAGTCCTGAATACAAAATCGGCAAATCGTAAGTGAAGCGCGCAATGCCGGAAACAGCATCGATGCCGATGGTTCCGAGCATAAGGCCGAAGACCGTCATCATCAGTGCCTTGGTCATTGATTTTCCGGCAAGTCCGCTGACTGCGGCAAGTCCGAGGAGCATCAACGAGAAGTATTCGGCTGGACCGAATTCCAATGCGATGTTCGATAATGGTTTTGCCAACAGCACAAGGCCGATCAGTGAGATGATGCCTGCGGCGAACGAACCGATGGCAGCGATGGACAATGCTGCACCAGCGCGTCCTTGCCGTGCCATTTGGTAGCCGTCGAGCGTAGTGACGACTGATGAGGATTCTCCAGGAGTGTTCAGCAGGATGGAGGTTGTTGAACCGCCATACATCGCTCCGTAGTATACGCCTGCCAATAGGATGATGGAACTGGCGGCGGCAGCTTCAGGAGGGAGGCCAGCAGTCAAGGTAGCTGTAACAGGAATCAGCAGCGCAACACCGCTCATCGGGCCGATGCCCGGAAGCACCCCGACCGCTGTTCCGATCAACACGCCGACAAATGCAAAGAGGATATTTTGCCATTGAAAAGCGACACCGAATCCATCCATAAGAAATTGTAATGTACTCATAATTCTCCGCCTCTCAAGTTAGAATACTGGAAACCCTGGCAACGAACCGCCTAGGAATTCAGCGAATAAATAATAGACTCCGAAAGAAAAAACGCTGGCGATGACAAGGGTTTGAATCCATTTGCCCCGCTCCATCGTCTGAAATGCAATTACCAGGAACAGGAAAGTCGTAATGACATAACCGAGGGGCTCAAGCAGTGCTGCATAAAGTACGGCACTGACAAACAGCACGATAAACTTGCCGTATTGGACTTTTTCCATTTCTCCCTGGTTCACCTGGTAGCGGAAAGTTTCATAAATCAACCGTGCACTCAATAAAATTAACAGGATGCCAAGGCCGATCGGGAAGATATCCGGTCCCACTTCTGAGCCATATGAGCTTTCGGATATTTTCCGGCTTTCCAGCACGAACAGCAGCCCAATCAGCAAGAAGGTGATGCCTGCAAAGCGGTCGAACGTTTTACTCATTGCTTTCTACTCCTTTCAAAATCAAGAAAGCGGCCGAAGCCGCTCCTTCATTATTTTTGCATGTCAAGCGCTGTTAATAATTCAACAATCACTTGTTCTTGTGTTTTCAAGTATTCTTCAAAACCAGCGGCATCTTTGTATTCAGACTGCCAGCCGTTCTGTTCCAATTCTTTTGTCCATTCTTCTGACTCAGACATTTCTTTCAGTTTTCCAGACCAATAATCGACTGCACCATCTGACATGTTCTTAGGTCCGAAAATTCCGCGCCAGATCGTGAATTCTGCATCGATTCCAGCGTCTTTAAAAGTAGGGACATCGCTCAATTCGCCTTCAAGCGCTTCAGGAGAGCTGACTGCAAGAACTTTCACGTCGCCTGAACGAACGTATTCAGCGATCGTCGAAGCATCTGTTGCAATGACGTCTGCGTTATTGCCCAGCAATGATGCCACTGCTTCACCGCCGCCGTCATACGATACGTATTTTACTGACTTTGGATCGATGCCATACTCGAACGCAGGCAGGATGCCGACTAGATGATCCATTGAACCGGGAGCTGACCCGCCGGCCAAAGTGATGGAAGTTGGATCCGCTTTAATGGCTTCCAGCAATTCTTCGAGCGTATTGAATTCCGAATCGGCTTTCACAACGATTGCACCGTAATCACGCGTCAATTGCGCCAGTGGAGTTGTATCTTTATAGCCGTATGGGCTATTGCCTTCAGCTTTATTGTTGTTGATCAAAATTGGCGGAGATTTCACCATCAGCATATAATCGTTGTCAACTTCTTTTGTGGCATATTCCGCCATGAATACTGCACCGCCGCCGCCTGGTTTGTTTTCAACCGTGATCGGCTCTTCGATCAATTTTGTATTGTTCATGGTTTTAGCAATGGACCGCGCTGTCAAATCCCATCCGCCGCCAGCTCCTGAAGGGGCGACAATTGCCATTCCGCGTTCTGGATAATTCGCTGATTCTTTCGCGCCTTGTGTTTCCCCTCCGGAAGAACAGGCTGCCAAACTTAAAGCCAAGACACCGGCCAATGAAACAGAAATCATTTTTTTCAACACATTAATCATCCCCTTTGAAATAGTAAAAGACAGCGCTTTCATGCGCTGTCTTTAATTTATCAGAACTTTTATTCAATTGATCGTTTATGGAAATAAGAGGGATATTGTTCAATTAATCAATTTTGTTCATAAAGTTCACGGCTGCGAAAAATAGCGGCGCTCTGGCCGGCCGATTGTGCCGTAAAGCAATTCTGCCGCCGCCAAACGTTCAGAAACCAAGTGTTCCAGGTAACGGCGGGCAGTAGAGCGGCTCATGCCGCACGCGGAGCCCATTTCTTCCGCAGTCATTCCCAGTTCAGCAAGTGCCAAACGTTCTTTGATGCGGGCCATGGTATTCGGATCGATGCCTTTCGGTGTGGCAAAAGGTTCGCTTAAGGCAGTACGGTTCGAATTCCATAATTTTTGGATCGACTCCTCATCCAGCGAGCCGCTTTTTTCCAACGACCGTCTTTTTTCCTTATAAGCAACCAGGCTTTCTTCAAACCGGGCGAAAGTAAGCGGTTTGAGGATGTAATCGGCGACACCGGCTCGGAACGCTTTTTTCACGATGTCCGTTTCAGAAGCCGCTGTGATGAAAATGATATCCGAATCGGGGCTTTCCTGTTGGATGAACGGCAATAATTCCGTGCCTTTCATGTCAGGCAAATGGACATCCAGCAAAACCAGCTGAGGCTGGAGCGCCTGGATCCAATCTTTTGCTTCCGCGCCGTTATGGGCAGAGCCGACAACTTGAAAACCGTCCATTTTTTCGATAAAGCGCCTGTGGATGTCAGCAATGCGTTTATCGTCTTCAACGATTAGAATCTCAATCATGCTAGTTCCTCCGATTTTATTGAAATGATAAATAGTGAACCGCCCAAATCGCCGGTTTCGATAGCGATTTCTCCGTGCAGGTCACGGACGCTTTCGTACACTTTGACCATGCCATAACCGCGGTCGCCGCCTTGTTTAGTGGAGACGCGTTCTTTGAAAAGAAGAGGCATCAATTCGGGATCCAGCCCAGGCCCGGAATCTTCCACTTCCATCAAAATCTCGCTGCCGTTATCCACAAGCAGAAGACGCACGGTACGTTCGTTTTCCGGCAAATGCTCGACCGCTTCAAATGCGTTGACGATCAAATTGCCGAGTATCGACACAAATAAACTTTTTTCAAGGTGGGGAGGCAATTGTTTCATATTGCTTTCTTCATCAAGCAGCAGCTTCACTTTCAGTTCCCGCGCGCGATTGAACAGACCGATGACCAAGCCGCCCAAAAATGGATCTTGGAGCCGCTGCGTCACGAACTGGACGAGCGATTGCTGTTCTTCTGTTTCGTGGTGGATCAGCTGCATCGCTTCTTCGAGCGAGTTGAGCTGGATCAAACCCGATATCGTGTAAAGGAAATTCTGGTGCTCATGGGTCTGGGCACGCAGCGCTTCAGCGTATTGCGTGACTTGCGACAGTTCGCTGCGCAGGCCTTCAATATCCGATTGCAGCCGGAAACTGGAAACGGCCCCGACGATTTCATCATCAAAACTGATCGGGATGCGGTTAACGATGGTTTTTTTGCCGCGAATCGTCATCGGGCGGTCAAATTGGGATTCGCCGGTCTCGAGCACTTGGGGAAGCATCGTGTTCGGCAAAATGTCTTCGATGGGGATTCCCAGCAGGCTCAAGTCTTCGGGCAGCGCAAGCATCTCGTGCGCTGAAGCATTGGCCATCGTAATTTCCCCGGATTTATTCACCATGATGATCCCTTCACGGACCGATTCAATTACCGCGTTCCGTTCATTGTACAGGTTTGCGATTTCAGCAGGCTCAAGGCCGAATAAGGTTTTCTTGATGCTGCGTGCGAGCAGCATGGAACCGAACGCGCCGATAACAGCTGCAGCCAAGACGATGCTGCTGATGGAATCTAAATACGCGTGGAATGTGCCGGCCATATCCGTTTTTAAGAAACCGACTGAAATGACGCCAATGATGCTGCCATTTTGGTCAAAGATAGGGGCTTTTCCGCGCAATGCGGGGCCGAGGGAACCAGTCGCTTCAGAAATATAAGCAACGCCGTCCCGCAGCGCTTTTTCATTGTCATCGCCGACCATCTTCTGGCCAAGCCTGCCAACAACGGGATGGGAATAGCGGATGCTTTCCGTGTTGCCGACCACAACATACTCAGCGCCGGTTTGGGCACGGATTTTCTCAGCGATCGGCTGAATCTCCGCCGCAGGGTCGCTCGCGCTGAACCCTTCGATGATATCGGGACGCTCAGCGGAAGTGACAGCAATATCCAAAGCCCGCTGGCCGACCTGCTCTTCAATGGCGCCGGATATGGTGACGTAAAAAAGCCAGCCCGCCAGTACCATGATGGCGGAAATGAATAAAGCGCCGTATAAGAATATTCTTTTTTGAAGAGACATGATGCGCCACTCATTTCTTTGAAAGATGAAATAAAATTCTGAATTTGCAAGAACGGAAAAGAAATGGCACAAAAGTGTCTACTTTTGTGCCATTTCCTCCTCTTCCTCTGAGCAGTCAAAACAAAAGAGCTCACCGTCTATGTAGACGCCGTTCAAAAAGCCGTCAAGGCAAAAGATGTCTTTTCCGCAATTGCTGCAGGGGCCGATGAGTTCACGCATCTTGTAAAGCAGCCGCGTAAACGTACATGGCTTCCTTCAAGTAAGTTGAAAGGCCTTTTCCATGCTGGTCGATATTGTTTGCGAAACGGCTGTCAGACGCGTATAAATCTGCAAGGCCGCGGAACATTCGTGGCGTGCAATCGTAAAAGCGGTTTAAGAGCGTGTAATACGCCTTCATCTCAACCTGCACTTCTGGCGCATCGGCAGGCAGATGCATTAATGCTGCAACCGCATTATAAATCCGGTTTCCTTCGCGGTTGATCTCATCCAAATCTTCTTCTTCTTTTTCAGGCTTTGCCGTTTCCACCTGTTCAGGTTCTTCGATCGCGGCGGCTTCGTCGATTACTGCCATATTCACAAGTACTTCCGCTTCTTCTGCAGCATCAATGCTTTCTTCAGACACTTCATCTTCCAAGAGTTCTGGGATCTCCATTTTGTATTTTGAGATATCGTCTCCATTTTTCTTGTCAGCGAAGGCTGCGAAACGGTCTTCATTGGAAAGTGTTTCCGCACCTGCATTTTCCAGCAACGTCATTTCTGCGCTTTGAATCAGTGATTCCATGCGCTCTTTTTTCAAGCGCAAAAACTCAATGTGCTGCGCCAATGCGAAGTTCGCATCAAAGCCCTGGGCTACAATTTCCTGTATTTTTTTCAAAGAGAAGCCTAGTTCTTTGAAAAACAGGATATGCTGCAACAGCTTCAAATCTTCGTCGTTATAGTAACGGTAACGGTTAGAACCGATATTTGAGGGCTTGAGCAGCCCGATACTGTCGTAATGATGGAGTGTGCGAACACTGACTCCTGCAATCTTTGCCACTTCCTGTACTTTGTACATGACTATCACCTCTAATTACTGATTAGACTATGACGAACCGTTAGTGTCAATAGAATACGGAGAAATTCTTTTAAATGGCACAAACTACACAACCCGGCAGGGGAACGCACTTTCTAATTCGGGTCTATTATCTTAATTAATATTCGCAGGGTGAACTATAGATTCTAATTGCTGATATTCCGCAAAACAGCTGCGCTTGCCGCGGGCGAGCGCCAAGCCTCCTCAGTCGCTTCGAAAACCGGTGCTCCTGCATCGCTTCGCTAGCTTCGTCGCAAATGATTGGCTAAATTCCATTTGGCCAATCATTCCCTGCGGGGTCTCGGTTGTCTCGCTTTCCCGCAGGCAAGATATTGGCCGAAGCTAGCGAGGCCATGTCTTTGCGACGAAGCGCCAAGCGCTGCAGGAGCAGAAAGGTTTTCTCCGCTGTTTTGCTCCATATCGAAAGATATCTTAGCTGAGGCGCGTCAAAGGGCTTGGCAACTCCTTTGCGACGAGCTTGCGCAGGAGCAATTGTCTTTGCTCTGCCTAAAGCGTCCGAAGCGGTGTATAAAATATTTATTCTTTTGTTCAATTTCTAGAAATATTATATAGAAAGAAAATTCTAATATTTCTCATTAAAGCTGGCAGTTTCAAAATCCGTATGAAATAATGACTATGATAGGGGTTTCAAATACGGCGTGCCAAGGAGGAATGGGAAATGAAATTGACGAATTACGTGAACGGCGAATGGCAGGAAGCGGTTAATTCAGATTTTACTCCAGTACTGAATCCAGCAACGGGCGAACAATTGGCTCAAGTCCAAATGTCTACAGCTGCAGATGTAGAAGCGGCGGCCCGGGCGGCAAAAACAGCGCAGAAGAAATGGGCGAAAGTTCCAGCACCCAAACGAGCGGATTATTTATATGAAATTGGACGGTTGATGAAGGAAGATAAAGAACATTTGGCGCAAGTATTGACCAAGGAGATGGGCAAAGTCATCGAAGAAGCACGCGGCGAAGTTCAGGAAGGCATAGACATGGCTTTTTACATGGCTGGCGAAGGGCGCCGCATGTTCGGCGAAACGACGCCATCTGAACTGGCAGACAAATTTGCGATGAGCGTCCGTTCTCCAATCGGGGTTGTCGGCTTGATCACTCCTTGGAACTTTCCGGTTGCGATTGCGACATGGAAGTCGTTTCCGGCTATCGTAGCGGGCAATGCGTTTCTCTGGAAGCCGGCAACAGAAACGCCGATGATGGCTTTTGAAATGGCTAAAATCTTCGAGGCCGCAGGTTTGCCTCCAGGCGTGGCGAATATTGTATTCGGCTCTGGCGCTGAAGTCGGCACAGCAATGATCGAACATCCGGATATCAAAGTGATTTCGTTTACAGGTTCAACAGAGACTGGCCGCAAAGTGGCTGAGGCCGGAGGGCGGAACCTGAAGAAAGTATCGCTGGAAATGGGCGGCAAGAATGCCGTGATTGTCATGGACGACGCAGATTTGGATCTTGCAGTCGAAGGAATCTTATGGAGCGCATACGGAACAGCTGGCCAGCGATGCACAGCTTGCAGCCGGGTCATTGTCCATAAGGGCATAAAAGATGAACTGCAAAGAAGGCTGCTTGAAAAAGTGGAAATGCTAACGGTAGGAGATGGATTGGATGAAACGGTCAAAGTCGGCCCGGTCATCAATAAAAAAGCATTAGAGAAAATCCATTCCTATGTAGAGATCGGCCAGCAGGAAGGTGCAAAATTGCTGGTGGGCGGAGCGGTTTTGAACGATGCACCGCTGGATAAAGGAAACTATTACGCTCCGACAGTGTTTACGGATGTGCTGCCGGATATGCGGATCGCGCAAGAGGAAATTTTCGGTCCGGTCGTATCAATCATCGAGGTGTCGAGCTTTGAAGAGGCGATTGAAGTGAATAATGGCGTCATATATGGCTTATCCAGTTCAATTTACACTAGCGATGTCAATCGGGCTTTCAAAGCGCAAAGGGATTTGGATACGGGAATCGTCTACATCAACGCAGGGACCACTGGCGCGGAAATCCATTTGCCATTCGGCGGGACGAAAGGGACCGGCAACGGCCATCGCGATTCAGGGGTTGCGGCGCTCGACGTCTTTACAGAGTGGAAGAGCGTATACATTGATTTCAGCGGCAAGTTGCAGCGTGCGCAAATCGACAACGAAATCTGATTAAAGAGGAGGCGTCGGCATGAAAATCGCGGTATTGGGTGCAGGGTTGATGGGCAAGCAGGCAGCAGGGGACTTGGCTGCCAATAGCGAAGTGGAAAAAGTGTTTTTGGCAGATCTCCATCCAGCCCAGGCTGAGCTGTTCAAGCAACAGCTGGGCAGCGATAAAGTCGAAGTTCTTTACTTGGATGCTCATGACGATCTGCAGCTTTTGGCCATCATGGAAAAGGCTGACGTGGTCATCAACGCCTTATTTTACACCTTCAATGAGAAGGTAGCCCGTCTTGCCGTGCAATGCGGAGTCCATTCTGTGGACCTGGGCGGCCATATCGGCGGAGCTACTGACGCCGTTTTGTCGCTGCATGAACAAGCGGAGCAGCGCGGCGTGACGCTCATTCCGGATTTGGGTGTGGCTCCCGGAATGATGAATATATTGGTTGGGCATGGAGCCAGTAAATTGGATCAAGTCCATGAAATCCGGATTTTTGTCGGCGGAATACCGGTGAAACCCGAACCGCCATTAATGTACAATCATGTTTTTTCATTGGAAGGCGTATTCGACCATTATACGGACCCGTCGTTTGTCATCCGCGAAGGGCGTGAACAGGAAGTCGCTTCGCTGTCGGAAATCGAGTTTGTCCAATTCGAGGGTTTTGGGGAACTTGAAGCTTTCCATACATCTGGCGGAACATCTACGCTTATCGACACGTTCAGCGACGTCGATACATTGGAGTATAAAACGGTTCGCTATAAAGGGCATGCCGAAAAGTTCCAAATCCTCGTCGACCTCGGATTCACGGATCGGGAAAAAACGGTAAATGTGAACGGGCTTATCGTGAAGCCGCGGGACGTTTTGCGTGAAGTGCTGAAGCCGCTTACGGAACTTGGCGATAAACAGGATGCTGTTTTATTGCGCGTTATGGTGTCGGGCACCAAAGAAGGCGAAGGGCTTACCTATGAATACAATATGATCACAATGAGGGAAGATGCGGGGGTCACCGCTATGGCGCGGGCAACTGCCTATACGATTTCAGTTGTGGCGCAGATGATCGGCAGCGGCATTATCGATAAGCGAGGTTCTTATCCGCCTGAAATGATCGTGCCAGGCGATGAATACATCGCGGAAATGGCGAAGCGCGGAGTTCTCATCAAAGAAACAGTGCATCGTTCCGCGTATCAGAATTAAAAAAACCGCATAAGGGGGAACGGCTATGGACTTCGAATTCACTCAAGAACAGCAGCTGCTTCGGAAAACCGTCAGGCATTTTGTCGATGAAGAAATCATTCCGTATATAGCTGGATGGGATGCAGCCGGTGCTTTTGATCCGGCCATCTGGACGCGGCTGAAAGATATGGGCCTTATGGGTGTATGCATACCGGAAAAATACGGCGGCAGCGGCATGGATTATAATTCGCTGGCGATTATTTGTGAAGAATTGGAACGGGGAGACACGGCTTTCCGCACGGCGGTTTCCGTCCATACGGGCCTTAATTCGATGTCCCTTTTGCAATGGGGGACCGAGCAGCAGAAAGAGCAATACCTCGTTCCCCAAGCAAAAGGTGAGAAAATCGGGGCATTCGGCCTGACGGAACCGGGCGCAGGCTCAGATGTCGCGGCTTTGGCTTCGACAGCAGTGAGAGACGGCGAGCATTATATTTTGAATGGCCAGAAAACCTGGATTTCGTTATGCGACGCTGCCGACCATTTCATCGTTTTCGCTTATACCGACAAAGAGAAAAAGCATAAAGGAATCAGCGCGTTTATCGTCGAGCGGACATGGGAAGGGTTTTCTTCTAAAGCGCTAAAAGGAAAGTACGGCATCCGCTCCGGCAATACCGGAGAATTATTCTTCGATGATTTGCGGGTGCCGGTTGAAAACTTGTTGGGGCAAGAAGGAGAAGGCTTTAAAATCGCCATGTCGGCGCTTGATAATGGCCGCTTTACGGTTGCTGCTGGTGCTTGCGGCTTGCTGATGGCTTGCATAGAGGAAAGCGTCAAATACTGCCATAGCCGTTCGACATTCGGGAAACCGATCGGCGAGCACCAGCTTGTCCAGCAGATGCTCGCCAATATGGAGGCCGGCTATCAAATGAGCAGGCTGCTTGTCTACCGCGCAGGCGAGATGAAAAATCAAGGAAAGCGCAACACACGGGAAACATCGCTGGCAAAATGGCAGGCTTGTGATTTTGCCAATAAAGCGGCGGATGATGCGGTTCAGATCCACGGCGCTTATGGCTATACGGACGAATATCCGGTTGCCCGCTTCTTGCGGAACTCGAAAGCTCCGGTCATTTACGAAGGCACGCGCGAAATCCATACGCTCATGCAAGCGGATTATGTTCTCGGCAACCGCCAGGACAAGAAATTGAATCACATGCTGCCGCAATGGCCGTTTGAAGAATAAAAGAGCCGTACGCCAGGTCATGGCAAATGACTTGGCGTACGGCTTTTTCTATGGAATCGATTAATCAGGAATGCTGTCAAATGAAGGCTTCGGCACCAGCATCTGAAGTTTCTTCGGTTGGATTTGAATATCGAGCGGCGTCTTCAAGTAAATTTCACCGTCTGTATCCACTTCTTTTTCTTCATCTGTCCAAATTTTGATGTGCTGTCCTTGGAAATGCGCGATGTGCTCCAGTTCATCTGGCGTCACATCAGGTTTGGCAAGCGAAAACCATTCGCGGATCGCAGTGAGTGTCGAAGACTGGATTATGAACACATCAAGCAAGCCGTCGGAAGGGCTGATCGAATCCATCGGAAACATATGTGTACCGATGGATTTTCCATTCATGATCAATGCGGCAACCCCTTCTTCCACGGATTGGACGCCATCGATTTCGAGATGGATCGGAAAAGGAATCGATTGGCGCATTGTCTGCAGCGCACTCATGAAATAACTGATTTTACCGTAGCGCTCTTTTAAATCAGGGTCAATGTTCAAAGACGTATCGGTAATCAATCCGAGGCCGGCGAAATTCAGGAAAATCCGATGATTGATTTGTGCGGTGTCGATGTCCTGAATATCTCCAGCGGCCAAAGTTTCTGCCGCCTGGTCAAGCAGCAATGGAATCTCCAGTGTCCGGGCAAAATCGTTGCACGTTCCGCTTGGAAGGATTCCAAGTACTGGAGGAGCGTCCATGGTGGAAAGCACTTGTACCGCAATGTGTACGGTGCCGTCTCCTCCAGCGACAAAAAGCGCATCGGCGTTATTGCAGGAGTTGCGGCATGCCGCTTCGAATTCTTCTGGTGATGCTGTTTGAATCAGCTCAAGATGTTTTGACGCCCGCGCGAGAGCGGGAACAGCCAAAGGGATTACCGTGTCTGTCGTTGCCGCTCCAGCTGCGCCGTTATACAATAATATGGAACGTTCAAATCTCGGCATGCTTGCTACCTCCTAAAATCTCTTGTAATGATTCATTTCCACTAAACGGAGATCCCTAAACAACAGAAGGCTGCATACTGAAGCAGCGGAAAGAAGGAACGATAATGACATTGAAAATGTATTATGGCGACCCGGAAATTGCGCAGGCCACAGTGGAAGTAATTGGGTCGGGACAGGACGAAAAAGGGCAATACATACTAACGAACCAAACAATCTTCTATCCGGAAGGCGGCGGACAACCTGCAGACACCGGCTTCATTGGCGGCGCTGCAGTACTGGACGTCCAATCTTCGCAGGAGGAGATCCGGCATTATACGGATATGTCGCTTAGCAACGGGGAATACCCGGCGCAGCTGGACTGGAACAAGCGCTTTGACCATATGCAGCAGCATGCTGGCCAGCACGTGCTGAGTGCCGTGTTTGCTGACCGGCATAATTTGCATACTACGAGCTTTCATCTTGGGGAAGAACGTGTGTCGATTGATTTGGACGCTGCTGAAATTCCACAGGAAGTTCTCGCTGCTGCGGAAGCTGCGGCAAATGATGTCATACGCCGCCATTTGCCGATCACTACGGAGTGGGTGACGGAAGAGCAGGCTAAATCCATGCCCTTAAGAAAACCGCCTGCAGTGAAAGGAGACATTCGGCTCGTAAAAATCGATGGTGTCGACTTGAACGCCTGCGGAGGCACCCATCCTAAAAACACTTCTGACATAGGCCTCATTAAAATTATTACTGCTGAGAAGGCGAAAGGCGGCACACGGGTTTATTTTTTATGTGGAGGGCGGGCATTCGGCCATTTCAAATTGCTGATTGAAACCACTGATGAACTGGTGCGCCAGCTAAATTCCCCGTTGAAGGATTTGCCGGGTGCTGCTGATGCGTTGCTTGAAGAAAAAGCGGCAATCGAAAAAGAATTAAAAGACACGCGTTCAAAATTATTGGAAGCGGAATCTTTCGGCATACAATCAGCGGCAAATACGGCTACTGCAGAGCGTATATTTTACAACCGCCCAGTAAAAGAACTCCAGCAATTGGCGCGTATGGTTGCAGCGCGCGAAAAACATTCATACATACTCCTTTTATCGGCAGAAGGCAAAGGCGTGCGATTTGTCTGTGCAAAAGGGGAAGAGGCACAGGGAGATATGCGGGAGGTGCTGGGAGAGTTGCTGGCATTGACGGATGGCAAAGGCGGCGGAAATCCGGGATTTGTACAAGGCGGCGGGAATTCGGAGTGCGAAAATGAGCAGTTTATCTGCACATTCCAAAAGGCTGTAAAAAAGTTCCGGGAAAATCTGTAACTTTTTCCTGTGGCTAGTGTCTAATTGGAAAAGAAGCCTTGAAAGGCGGGGTCGGTTGTGAAGAAAAGAGGGATATGGCTATTGGCTGCAGTATTGTTTGCGGCCATCGCAATTGCAGGCGTTTTGATGTTCGATAAAGTGACTGTCAATGCACCCGCGCTCGCTTTGACTGAGCAAGGATGGCGCGCGAATTTCTCATCCGCAGTCCAAGGAAATGCGATCGAAAAAGGTGATATTTATCTGACGGATGCGGAAGGGAATCGGGTGGAAGCTTCAATGGAATTGCGGCCAAATGGAAAAACCATTGAAATTTCGCAGCTTCCGGCTGGGCAATACGAGCTTCACATCAAGGAATCAGCAATCAAAGGAAGCTTTTTCAAATCACTTGACCGAAAAGAGCTCACTTTTTCTGTCCAGGAAGAAATCCAGACATTGACGGATGCTGAAGAGTTGAGAGCATATTTCGCCCAAGTACTGGCGCTGCAGCAAAGCAATGAAGAAGACGGCATTTTCACAGACAAAAGCGGTGCCACAGAAGAGTCTGCGGACAGCGGAAGCGGAGAAGCCAGCGGAGAAGGCGGGAATGGCGGCGATTACTCGACCACCAATAAACAAGTTGAAGGTGTGGATGAAGCCGATTTGGTGAAAACCGATGGGTCATTCATTTATTCAATCAGCGAAAATCGCGTCATTATTACGGATGTCCGAAATCCGGACGAATTGGCTGTGGCGGATGAACTGGTTTTCGAGAAAGAATTATATCCGCAGCAATTGTTCTTGAACGATGGCGTTCTTGTGGTAATCGGCAGCAAGTATTCGATTATGCCGATGGATGGCATGGAACGTGAATATTTTCCGCATATGGGAATGACAACCGTACACCTTTACGACATTGATAATCCGGCATCGCCGGAATTGCTGAGGGAGTTCGGGACGGAAGGAAATTTGAATGGCGCAAGGCTGGCTGGCAATGTCTTATACTATGTCACCAATGTCTACCCGGATTTCTGGATCATGGAGCAGCAAAATGATGCGGAATTGCGTCCCCATACCTACGACTCGAAAAATGGCGGTACGCTGACACCGATGCCCTATGACAGCCTTTCCATCCTGCCTGGAACAATGGAAGGCAGCTATAGTGTCATATCAACTATCGATTTGGCGGAGCCTTCCCAGAACGACATTAGCACGAAAGGATTTTTAGGCGGCAGCGAGCAAATGTATATGTCGAAAGACCACCTCTATTTGACAGCAGCCGCTTATATTCCAGCAGAAAGCGAAGACGGCACAGTGACCGACAGCAATGCCGACATTGCAATCTGGATGCCGCAGACGGCAAATACAGAGATTTTCAAATTTGCATTGGAAGGGACAGATGTCCAATTCATAGCCTCTAGCGAAGTGGCGGGTTCACTTTTGAACCAGTTTTCCATGGATGAACACAATGGCTATTTCCGTATAGCAACAACTGAAGGGTTTGCCTGGAATGTTAATGAACCCTCGAAAAACCATCTGTTCATTCTGGATGCTGGCATGAAACAGGTTGGAGCAGTGGAAGATTTGGCAAAAGGAGAGCGGATCTATTCAGCCCGTTTTATCGGAGACAAAGCATATATGGTGACGTTCAAAGAAACCGATCCCTTGTTTGTCATCGATGTATCCGCGCCATCCGCGCCAAAAGTGCTGGGCGAGCTGAAAATTCCCGGGTTCTCGAATTATCTTCATCCGTTGGATGAAAACCACTTGATCGGGTTTGGTGCTGATACGAAGCTGGAACCGGTGAAAGGCGGAGAGCCGCGGGTGGTGACCGGCGGCATGAAAATCTCGCTTTTTGATATCAGTGATTTTTCGAACCCTCAGGAAAAAGACAACGAAATCATTGGCGGTCCCGGAACTTATTCCCAGCTGCAATACGACCACAAAGCGCTGTTCATCCATCCGGAAAAGAACCTATACGGCTTTCCGCTGACGATGTACAGTGAAACAGATGGCAAGTATGTGGAGTTCGAAGGTGAAGGTGCGATGATTTACACGATAACTCCTGACGGCATTACAGAAGCGGCCAATCTAATATCACCGTCCGATATGCAATATGAAGATTGGGCGAAAAGCGTGCAGCGTATCCTGTATAGCGGCGACAACCTCTATACCGTGGCCAATAGCGAAGTGAAAAGCTATAAACTCGAAACCTTTGAATTGAAAGACACATTGGCCTATTAGCCGTCCGCACATCCGGAATTTCCGGATGTGCGGTTTTTTATTCAGAAAATCAGGGAAGTACTATAGTATTCTAAAAATTTTGGAGGCGATTGGATGAAAGCAGTAACGTTCCAAGGTGTAAAAGACATGCAAGTGAAAAACGTCAAGGACCCAGAGATTGAGAAAAAAGACGATATTGTTGTCAAAATAACTTCTTCCGCTATTTGTGGCTCGGATTTGCATATTTATCAAGGCGCCTTGCCTGCGCGAAAAGATTACGTCATCGGCCATGAACCGATGGGCATTGTCGAAGAAGTCGGCCCCGAAGTGACAAAAGTGAAAAAAGGCGACCGCATCGTGCTGCCATTCAACGTCAGCTGCGGCCACTGCTTCTATTGCGACCATGACATGGAAAGCCAATGCGACAATTCAAATGGCAACCCTCATTTCGATACCGGCGGCTATTTCGGATTTACTGAACGCTATGGCGATTATTCCGGCGGGCAAGCGGAATACCTGCGTGTGCCGTACGGCAACTTCATGCCGTTTGTCATTCCTGAATCTTCCGAGCTTGAAGATGAATCGGTGCTATTCCTTTCGGACGTTCTGCCGACTGCCTGGTGGAGTGTTGAAAATGCCGGCGTAAAACCGGGTGACACAGTCGTGGTTCTTGGCTGTGGGCCAATCGGCTTGATGACCCAGAAATTCGCTTGGATGAAAGGCGCAAAACGCGTCATCGCAGTGGATGAAATTCCATACCGTATGGAAAAAGCCAAACGCATGAATAACGTGGAAGTGTTCGATTTCAGCCAATACGACAATATGGGTGCGCACATCCATGAACTGACAAGCGGCGGCGCGCAAGTAGTCATTGATTGCGTCGGCATGGATGGCAAAAAATCGGCGGCAGAAGCAATCCAGCAGAAATTAATGCTGCAGGGCGGTACATTGAGCGCAATTGATATCGCAAAAGATGCAGTCGCCAAATTCGGGACAATCCAGTTAACCGGCGTCTACGGCCAGAAATACAACCAATTCCCGCTCGGCAATATTTTCGAGCGCAACGTAACGATGAAAATGGGCCAAGCACCGGTCATCCACTTGATGCCGATGCTGTACGAGAAAATCGAGAAAGGCGAATTTGATCCGCGTGAAATCATTTCGCACATCATGCCGCTTGAACAGGCAGCGGATGCTTATAAGATTTTCAATGACCACACAGACGACTGCACGAAGGTCGTCCTGAAACCGTAAGCTCAATAGAATTCAAGTTTCCCAATAATCTAAAAAAACGCTCCGCCTATGCGGAGCGTTTTAATTTTTGTCCGGATGCGTTATCATGAGGAATAATACAGAAGGGGGAGAGCCTGTGACTCAAATAGGTGAAACTAGACGCGAGCTTGCCCTCGATTGTTTTCTGTTGGCCGGCAAGCTGTTGATGGAGAATGGCGCGGAAACTTACCGTGTTGAAGATACAATGATTCGCATGGCCATATCACAGAAAATGACAGACTCCCATTGTTTTGTAACACCCACCGGCCTCATGTTTTCCCCGAGTGACGAGCTGGCGACGCGCTTTGTGCGCATCAATAGCCGCCGCACCGACCTGGAGCGTGTTGCATTAGTGAATTCGGTGTCCAGGAAATTGGTGGCTGGTGAATTGTCGCTGGCAGAGGCATACGAAGAATTGAAAACTATCGACCGGACCAATTATATGTTCAATATATGGCTTCAGATTCTGGCGGCTGCGACGGCGAGCGGATGTTTCCTGATCTTGCTGGGCGGCAATTGGAGTGATTTGCCGTTCGCTTTTGTTTTCGGCGGAACGGGCTTTATCATAGTGGAAACAATTTTGGAGAAAACGCGGGTGAAATTTTTTGCGGAATTTGTCGGAGCGTTGGCCATTGGTGTGTTCGCGCTGCTAGCCGTCTATTCCGGCTTCGGCAAAAATCTGGACACGATCATTATCGGTTCGATTATGCCGCTTGTACCGGGCCTGCTGATTACAAACGCTGTTCGCGATTTGATGGCTGGGCATTTCGTTTCGGGCCTTTCCAAAGGAGCGGAAGCATTTCTGACAGCGTTCGCCATTGGAGCCGGCATCGCGCTTGTATTGTCATTTTAAAAGGAGGGGTTCAATGAACTGGCCATTAGAAGCGTTTTTAAGTTTTCTGGCAGCAGCGTCGTTCGGCGTTATTTTCAATACGCCGAGAAGGACGTTGCTTAGCTGTGGGCTGGTAGGCATGACGGGCTGGCTGATTTACCGGACAGGCGTCATTTTCCTCGACGACCCCGTACAGGCGACTTTTGCGGGTGCATTCGGCGTGGCGCTGGCAGCGCATCTGCTGGCGAAAAAATTCAAGATGCCCATGATCATTTTCAGTGTGGCAGGGATCATCCCGCTTGTGCCGGGCAGCAAGGCATATAATGCCATGCGCAATATCGTGGAGAATAATTATCTGGAGGCCATAACCTTTGCTTCTGAAGCATTGATGATATCAGGCGCTGTCGCGATGGGGTTGGTATTCGCGGAAGTATTGATGCAAATAGTCTTTAAGCAAATGGCCAAGCGCGTCCAAAAGAAAATCGGCATGACCCAGAATTGACTGGGGCATGCCGATTTTTTTTATCATGTTGTTTCTGAAACTTTCAGCCATTTCTCCAGATCTGCCGCTGTCATCGGGTAGCCGGAAATGTAGCCTTGGATCAAATCGCAGTCCATGGCGCGCAATAATTCCAGTTGTTCGTTCGTTTCGACGCCTTCCGCAGTGACTTGGAGGTCCAAGCTCTTGCCGAATTGGATCATGCCTTTAATTAGCTTCTGCATTTTTTCCTGTTTCGTGATGGACTTGATAATGGAACGGTCGATTTTTAAGTTGGTGATCGGCAGCATCAGCATATAGCGGAATGCAGCGTAGCCCGTTCCGAAATCATCGAGTGAGAAAGAGATGCCGGCTGCGTTCAGCTGCTGCATCTGCTTAACGATTGACCGTTCGGCTTCTGCTTCCAAAGCGAAGCGTTCGGTGATTTCAATCGCCAACGAAGAAGGGTCGCAGCCATTCAACTGGATCTGCTCAAGGAAAATTTTTGCCATATCCTTATCACGGAACTCCCGGATGGACGTATTAATGCTGACTTTCATATCGATTCCGCGATTCTGCCAGTCTTTCAGCTGCGTACACACCGATTCAAGGACGTAAAGTCCGATTTCGTTGATCATGCCATTTTCTTCGGCGATCGGAATCAGTTCGTCCGGCGTGACAATGCCGATTTCGGAATCTTCCCATCGCACGAGCGCTTCGACACTTTCCACTTTGCCGGTCTTCAAATTGACTTGCGGCTGGTACAGCAAATGCAAATTATGCCGGTCAAGCGCGTGGATCAAGCGTTTTTCAATCAGTGATTTCCGGCTCAAGCGCTCATGGTCATCGGAAGTCAGCGCAGAAATGGCGCTGCCGCCCCGTTCTTTGACTTTTTTGATAGTGGCGTGAGACGCTTTAATCAGGTGCACGAACGATTGCTGGTCTTCAGGATAGCGCGTGATGGCACCGCTGATGGTCATTGGAATCGACAGACCGTCAATATAAATCGGGTGCTGCTGAAGGTAGTAGAGGAACCCTTCGATAAACCAGTTGCTGAGCGGTGTCACTAATGCGAATTCATGCAATCCCGCACGGGTGATGATGGTATCTGAGAAATACATGCGCAGCCGCTTCGTGAATTCGATGAGTAATTCGTTTTCAGTATCGGTGTCCGACACATCGCGAAGTGTATAAAAACGGTCGATATCGAGATAAACAAACGAGAAGTTTTTCTTTTCTTCGATGAATTCATTGACCACTTGCTCTAAGCGATGGCGGTTCTCCAATCCTGTGATAGGATCGATGAAGGCGATTTCTTCCAAGTGGAGCTGAACTTTTTTAGCAGCGGTGATATCCTTTTCAAGGAATATGTAATAAGTGTCATCGCCTTTGATTTGCATCGGAATTGCAGTCAGGTCAACCCAGTATTCTTCGCCGTCTTTTTTCACTTTTCGTGTTTGTCCGTTCCAGACATTGCCGCTCTTCAATGTGGCCACAAGCGTTTCTACAAAACGGATATCCGCGCTTTCTTCACCGAACATCTGCCAGACCGGTTTACCGAGAATCCGTTTTGGCGTCCACTTGCTCAGCTTCAGGAATAAAGGATTTGCATAAGTAATCAAAAATTCCTCATCAAAGTATAAGAGCATGAACGAATTATCCAATCCGCTCCGCAGGCTGTTCAATTCACGGTTTGCCGAACCTTCTTCATCAGCATCATCCACTTCGAAAATCGCCATGATGAATGGTTCATTGTCAGCAGTGAACGCTTTTGTGACGATGGTCGTATACGTCAGCGTTCCGCTTCCTAACCCGACTTCTACATCTTCAAACCGTATCGGATCTTTACTATGTATAACCGTTTCCCAAGAATGCTTATAAAGAGCAGCTCTTTCTGGATTCATATATGGATAAATTTGGCCTTTGATTTTATCGGTTTCGATTTGGAAAACACGTTCTGCATGGCGGCTGCACCATACAACAAGTCCGTCTTTGTCCATAATGATAATGGGAAAAGGGATATGGTTAAAAACGAGATTATCCGCTAACAGTTCTTGTAATTCACTCATTCCATGACGCTCCTTCTCCGTAAATTAATTCCATTAATCCGTAGTCTAATTCCATTATAAAGAAGAAAAGGACTATCGTCATCCTTTTCAAAATATTACCCGTATTTTTTTGTAAGATACAATGACTATGCTTATTTTAACAAGCATGAGAGAATGGGGAAAGAAAAAATGAAAATAAAGAAAAAGAGGGAAAAAAATGAAGAAAATAATTGTGGCAGCATTGCTGCTGATGCTCGTGATGCCTTTCACGGCGCATGCCCATACAGCATTGACATCGTCTAACCCTGCAGAAGGGCAGAAATTGGCTGAAGCCCCGAAGGAACTTGAATTGGCGTTCGGCACAATTATCGAAGAAGGCAGCACGATGACGCTCAAAGGACCGGAAACGGACGTTGCGCTGGATGATATTTCGATTTCTGAAAACGTGATGAAAGGCTTAATCAATGAAGAGTTAGTGAATGGTCAATACATAATTTCGTGGAAAATTATAGGTGAAGATGGCCATCCGATCGAAGGGGAAATCCTATTCAGTTTGGAGGCGCCTTCTGCCGAAGAACCAGTATCGGAAGAACCAGCTGAAGAAGTTATAGAACAAGAGGCAGCTCAAGCAGAGCCCGCCGCAGATCAGCAAAGGGCTGCAGTGGACGAGGAAGAAGGCGGAACCCTCCTGACTATTTTATTGATTGTTGCGGCTGTAATTTTAATAGGGTTCGGCGCTGTCCTGCTGATCAAAAAGAAACGATGAACTTTTTTACTTCGATTTCCGATTTTTTGCTGTATGTGGCATTCTCCATTATTGCGGGCTCGGTGTTGTTGAAATTCATCCCGCACTCCCATAAGCCGGAAATCCGTGAACCGCGGTGGCTGCTGATGTTAAGCGTCATCGGGATTGCGCTGTTTTCGCTGGCGCCGGTCATTGAATTGCTGGTGTTTTTGGATGGCGGTTTCGGGACGTTCTTTGCCATCCTTCTTGATTACCGGACCGGCCACGGCTGGGTGATTACCGCATTGATTTCGCTGCTTCTTGGTATCACGATTTATTTTGGCGGCTCAAAATATATGGCTGCATACTACACACTGGCACTGATTCTGGCTGTCGGATTTTTCAGCCACGCTTCAACCCTCAACTTATGGGGCGGCTTCATCAGCCATACCGTGCATTTCCTGGTACTGGTGTTATGGGCCGGGGTACTATTGCAGGCGGCATGGTTTTCAAATGGCGGGCAATGGGAGCGGTTCTTGGCGTGGTTCACGCCATTTGCCAGTGCCTGTGTCGCGATCTTGCTGATCAGTGGATTTATCATCATGCTATTCTTTGTGGCTCCCGCTGATTACGCCAATTCATGGGTTCTGCCTTACGGCCAGTTGCTGTTGTTGAAACATTTGAGCATTATTCCGCTCTTATTGGCAGCAGCTATCAATGGCTTCTTGAATAAAAAACGCCTTTATCAACAGGCATGGCTGAAAGCCGAGAGCATTTTGCTTCTAGCAACGCTGGCGTTGACCGCGTTCATGAGCAAAGAAGCACCTCCGCACGATGTCAATGAGACATTACGCTTTGAAGGGGCGGCGCCGTTTATTGAAGCGTTCATGGGGCCGGTGTATATTCCAATCAGCGCGGTACCGGATTTTTCATTGAATGGGCTGTTGCTGCTTGGAATTGCGCTTCTTTGTTTGGTGATGGTGCCGCTGTCTTATAAACGCAGCGTGCCTGCCGGATTTTCTGTGCTGTTCGGCATCGGTTTTATCGCGGCCGCGTATGGCGGTTTGATGCTGAGCACCACTTTTTAACGAATGCCAGAAAACCAATCTTCCGGGATTGGTTTTTCCTGTAGAAAGGAAGATTAGCCATGAACCGTATTAAAGGAATTGCGATGATCATCACGGGTTCGGTATTTTGGGGAGCGACCGGCCCGATGATGGAGTGGATGATGCATGAATATAGCTTGACGCCTACATTTGTGTCCACACTGCGCCTGATGCTGGCAGGGGTGATGTTGCTCATCTTTGTGAAAATGAAAGGAGTGAAGGTCACATCGATTTTCAGAGGGCGCATTTGGATCCGGCCACTTGTCCTGTTCTCGATTTTTGGCATGCTCGGTGCGCAATTCACATTTGTTTCAGCCATTGCGGCCAGTGATGCAGTTGTCGCAACGCTGCTCCAATTTTTAGGGCCGATTTACATCATCTTGTTCATTGCGCTGCGCCAAAAAAAATTGCCGCCGCTTTATCAGGTGATCGGCATGGCGGGCACGCTGATGGGGTTGTTCCTGCTCTTGACGAACGGCCGTCCCGATGAGCTGGCCATCAGCGGTGAAGCGCTGTTCTGGGGCATCTTAGTCGGACTGACGTTTTCTTTTTATACCCTATACCCTGCGCGCTTGATGCAGGAATGGGGTGTGCTGCTTGTTGTAGGCTGGTCGATGCTGATTGGCGGACTATTCCTTGCGATTGTGGATCCGGTATTCCTTGCGGATGATTGGGGAAGCCTCATGGATCCAAAAGCGCTCTTGATTTTTCTAGCATTGGTCATTGCAGGGACGCTGGCGTTTGTCCTGTTCCTAAGCAGCATGCGCTTTATCACACCGGTGGAAACGAGCGTGCTGTCAGCGGTAGAGCCGCTTACGGCCATGATTATTTCAGCGTTCTGGTTCCATCAAATACTAGCGCCAACCCAGTTGGCCGGAGCTCTCATCATGCTGGTTTTTGTGACATTCCTGTCGCTGGCCGGCAATGTGAAACTGAAAAAACGCAGAGTCTGATAAGAGAAAAAGCGGCGCTTTACAGAAGCGCCGTTTTTTTTATTTCCAAGGAAATATACTGTCTGTTGTCAGAGAATTATGTCATAATAACAAGATAAAAGTTCGTGTATCGAAATGTTCAAGGAGGCTATGCGAGTGAAAACTGTTTTTTCTTACGCCAAACCATATAAATTTTTAATCGCCATCGCCTTGTCTCTTATGCTGCTTGAACTGACAGTGGAGCTTCTGCAGCCGCTGGTCATCGCAAAAATCATCGACGACGGCATTCTGGCGGGCGACCGCAATCAAATCATCGAATACGGAATCATCTTGATGGGGCTTTCAGCCATCGCCTTTTTGTCGGGTGTAGTGAACTCCTATTTTGCTTCGCATGTCTCGCAAAGCTTTTCGTTCGATTTGCGGAAGGTCGTTTACGCACGGATTCAGTCTTTTTCGCTGGCAACGTTCAACCGCTTCCCTGCGTCGGGCTTGATCACGCGGCTGACCAGCGATGTCAACTTAGTCCAGCAGGTGCTGTTCATGAGTTTGCGCATCATGCTTCGCGCGCCGCTGCTCGTTATCGGGAGCATCGCCATGGCATTTGTCGTCAACGCCCAGTTGGCAGTTTACCTGGTGATTGTATTCCCGGTGCTGTCGGTGTTTTTATACGTCATGGTGAAAAAAGGGGTGTCGCATTTCAGTTTTGTCCAGCAGCGGCTCGACCAGCTTAACCGGATGGTTCAGGAAAACCTGCAGGCTGTCCGGCTGATCAAAGCTTATTTGCGCGGCAAACACGAATCGAACCGTTTCTCGGGCGTAGCCGATTCGCTGAAAATCGATACCGTGAAAGCATTCCGCGTCATGGAAATCATTTTGCCGATTCTTTTATTTGGCATGAACTTGTCGTTATTGGCAGTGCTGTGGTTCGGTGCATTTGAAATTCGGCAAGGCAGTGCTGAAATCGGTGAATTGGTGGCGATCGTCAATTACGCAATGCGCATGACCGGCGCTTTCTCCATGTTCTCATTCATCATTATGGCGTTTGCGCGTGCGAAATCTTCTTCGGAGCGAATTGAAGAAGTGCTGCTTGCGGAAGACGTGCGCGAAAAAGACGAACATGGCGAAGACAATATGCTGCACCGCGGAGCTGTCGAATTCGATGGCGTGTCGTTTGCTTATCCCGGAACGGACCGCTTGGTGCTGAAAAACATTTCATTCAGTTTAAAAGCAAATGAAAAACTGGCGATTATGGGTGCGACTGGGTCAGGGAAATCGACCCTCCTGCAGCTCATTCCCCGCTTTTACGATGCCACGGATGGCATGGTGAAAGTCCACGGCAGCGACGTGCAGAAATGGAAGCTGCGGACATTGCGAAAAACCATCGGCATCGTGCCGCAGCAATCGATGCTTTTCACGGGCACCATTTCAGACAACTTGTCGTGGGGAAAAGAGCAGTCGGAGCAAAGTGAACTTGCCGATGCCGCGGTAAAAGCCCAGATTCACGATACCGTTATGCGTTTTCCGGATGGCTATAATACGCGTGTCGGACAGAAAGGCGTTAATTTATCCGGCGGCCAAAAGCAGCGCTTGTCGATTGCACGTGCACTCGTACGCAAACCATCCGTACTGATCTTGGATGACAGTACAAGCGCGCTTGATGTGAAAACAGAAGCGGCGCTGTGGCAGGAGCTCGAGCGGGAAAATGCGACGATGCTCATGGTTACACAAAAAATCCGCACAGCGATGAAAGCAGACCGCATCCTGCTTTTGGAGGATGGCGAAATTTCGGCCTATGGAACACACGAACAGCTCTTGAAGGCGTCTTCGCTTTACCGGCAGATTGCCTTTTCACAGCAGGAACAGGAGGTGGACGAGTATGTTTGATGCAATTCGCCGTCCATTCGGCTACGAACCGGTAATCCGGAAAGAAGACTTAAAAAAGAAAGACAGCAAAAAAAGCGAGCGGGCGGAGAATTGGCAATCCACGCTGCTGCGCATCTGGAAACTGGTGGATGAACACCGTTTGCTATTAATGACCGTGCTTGCCTTGGTGTTCGTCAGTTCAGCTTTGGCGCTGCTTGGCCCTTACCTGATCGGTTATATCATTGATGAATTCATCGTCCCCCAAACGTTCAGCGGAATGGGAACGGTCATCTTCTGGCTCATTGCCGTTTATATCGGGCATTCTGTTTCGTTATACCTGCAAAACTATTGGATGGTCGGGATTGCCCAAGCGGTGATTTACCGGATGCGCACGAGGCTGTTTGAGCATCTTCAACGCTTGCCGGTATCGTTCTTCGACAAACGCCAGCATGGCGAGTTGATGAGCCGCATGACGAATGACATCGAGAACGTCTCGACGACGCTCAACAGCACGTTCATCCAGGTGTTTTCGAGCATCCTGACATTGACGGGAACCATCATTGTCATGCTGTGGCTGAGCCCACTGCTGACGGTTTTGACGCTGGTCATCATTCCAATCATGTATGTGGCGATGCAATGGATCACCAAACGCACAGGGCGCCTTTATAAAGAACAGCAGCAAGCCATCGGCGAATTGAACGGCTTGATCGAGGAATCGATTTCGGGGCAGAAAATAGTCAAAGCTTTTTCACAGGAGCCGCGCGTAATGGAGGAGTTTCTCGTGAAAAGTGAGAATCTTCGCCGTACAGGCTTTTGGGCATGGACTTTTGCTGGGTTTATTCCGAAAGTGATGAACTTTTTGAACAACGGCAGTTTTGCGATTGTCGCCGGCGTCGGCGGAATTCTTGCGCTGAACGGATCGATTTCCATCGGCGTCATTGTCATCTTTACCGAGTATGCACGCCAGTTTACGCGTCCGCTCAACGACCTGGCGAACCAGTTTAATACAGTCCTATCAGCTATTGCGGGTGCAGAGCGGGTATTTTCAATCATGGGAGAAACGGAAGAAAAAGACGAAATAGTATTGAATGCAGATAAGAAACTGCGTGGGATGGTTGAATTTGACGACGTGTCCTTCAAATACGAAGGCGCAGAAGAGGAATGGACAATCCGCAATGTCAGTTTTGCCGTAGGCGTTGGCCAGACTGCCGCATTGGTCGGAGCGACGGGTGCAGGGAAAACGACGATTATGCAATTGCTTGCCCGCTTCTATGACGCAGCGGAAGGGCAGATTCGCCTTGATGGCACACCGATCGAAGCGATGCCGCGGGAGACGCTGCGCAAACAAATCGCTTTTGTGCTGCAAGACCCATTCCTTTTCGAGGAAACGGTGCGGGAAAATATTCGCTATGGCCGCCTCGATGCCAGCGACGAAGAAGTGGTCGAGGCTGCGAAAAGGAGCAATGCCCATGACTTTATCGAGGCATTGCCGGAAGGCTACGACACGGTGTTGAAAGGCGACGGCTCGATGATCAGCCAAGGGCAGAAGCAATTGCTGTCGATTGCAAGAGCGCTGATTGCAGATCCGGTCATCCTGTTATTGGATGAAGCGACCAGCAGCATCGATACCGTCACAGAGCTGAAAATACAGGAAGCGCTTGAGCATCTCATGTCAGGCCGTACCAGTTTCGTCATTGCACACCGCTTGAATACAGTGCGGCAGGCTGATTTGGTGCTGGTGATGGAGATGGGGGAATTGGTCGAGTTCGGCAAACAGCAGGACTTGATCGATATGGGCGGAGTATACACAGCAATGCTCGCGGATGCGAAGCTGTGACTTTCTAACAAAAAAGACAGAACCGCAGGAAAGTCCTGCGGTTCTGTCTTTTTTTGATTAGCTCAAGTGCATATGTTTGCGCGGATTGAAACGGCCGATGAGGATTTCGCCGAGCGGAATCGTCTTGGGAATCAAGATGGACAAGACGATCGGCACGAATAACCCCGCTAATGTATAGGTCAAAATATTATAAGGGAGCATGTCTTTGACAACAAAACCGATGAAGATGTGCAAATACATGATAGAAATTGAATGTTTCTCGATTTTCTCAAACCAAGGCAGCCGTTTGATGGCTGTCATCTGCTGGAAGATGCCGACGATTAAAGCGGTCATCGCAATCGGTATGATGAGATCCAGCAAGAAATGGTCGTAGCGCAAAAACTTCAGGCTTAAATGGTAATTGATAAATCCGATGCCATCTGCAGCCATCGCCAGAGCAGCGATTGCCGCGGCGATGCCAATTGCAGCTTTCGGGATATTCATCCAAAATGCCTTGAAATAATAGCCGATTGCAAAATAGACAACGGCAATAAGCACAACGTCCAAGTTCCAGATCATTGGAATCTGGGCAGAGGCAGCATCGGGTTCCGAGGCGAGCCCCATAGCGAATGTCCCTTCCAGCTGTGCGGCGATATAACAGGCAGCCAAGATGGTGAACTGCAGCCAGCGCTTTTGGCGTGTAATCCATAAGAACAGCAAGTAGGTCGCGAACATGACCGTCACAAACCAAAAGACGCCATGTTCGCCGCGCAAGAATCGTCCGCCGACAGTCAATTCGATCAAGTCTTGCCTAAGGAAAGCTGAAGTAAGGGTGCCATCGCCGATCATCATGCCGTATTTAAAGAACGTCAATAACAGCAGGAAAAATAGATAAGGCACCATCAGCTGCATGAAGCGTTTATGGATTGCCGGTTTTAATTGGCTATTGTCAGCTATCGGTTTAAAGAACAAGCCGCTCAAAAGGAAAAATGCCGGCATGTGGAACCAATATATATATGTGATTAAAGGGGATTCAACAGGCATCGGCCCTGAATAATGTCCGATGACAACAAGCACCATCAAGAAACCTTTTACTGCATCCACCCACGTTAAACGTTCTTTCGCCATAATCTGACCTCCGAAAATAAATTCATCAACACATTATAGCCTATCTAAAGCGCCTTTAAACCGATGATACACAACGGTAAAAGTTCGTTTAATTCTGTAATCTTGTGATACCATGAAAATAATCAAGCGAAGGGATGGTGGAAAATGAATATTTCCCTATCAATAGAGTCATTTCCGTTGGATGGCAAGACCGTTCAGGATGCCTCAGATTTTTTAGCCTTATTTCAAACAGATTACAGCCAAGTGCTCCATAGACCGCTATGGCAAAACCCCGAAGCCCGAGGATTTGCAGTTCTTGCTTATACAGATGACGGGAAATTAGCAGGATTTGCTTCTTCGGCAGATATCGTCGGTTTGCATCATTATGAGTGGTCCGTGCTTGTGCACACCGATTACCGCCGGATGTCGCTTGGCACCGCATTGGCAGAAGGCATTGAACATGGCCATAGCCAGCGCCAGGCAGAAAGTGTATTGGCTGCATCCATTGAAACGCCGGAAGCTGCACAATTTCTGGAAAGCCTCAGCTACAGGCTCGATTTCAAGGAAATCCTGATGGCGGCGGAACCGATGGAGGAGATGGCATTGCCGAAAGATTTGGAGGTGCGGCCCTATAACGGCGAACGGGAAGAACTCGATGCGCTGTTAGAGGCGGCATTTGATGAAGGGATCTTATCCGTGATTTCGCATAATATCGAGTCGCCCGACCGGAACGTTTGGGTGATGGCACGGGACGGCAAGATGGTGGCTGCTGCGACACTTCTTGAGGAAGGAGCGGATTTATGGGTGACGGCATTCGCTGTCGATCCGAAACAGCAAGGAAAAGGCTATGGCAAGGCTTTCTTATTATGGTGCAGGCATCATGCATTTGCTGTTGGCAAGCGCAAAGTCCTGCTGGATGTCGAAACGGAAAACGATGCACTGAAAGTTTATGGGAAATCCGGCTTCCATGCAGTAGACACCGTGGCCTATTGGAAAAAGGCTGCAGAAGCGGCATAATTGGTATGGAATACGAGCATAGCGGGTATAGCAGATGAGGACAGCTGAAGATGAGCAGGACGGAGCCCAATCCATGAACGATTACAAAAACGGCCAAAATATTGCAGCTGCAAATGAAAGCAGCATCCGCACGGATTTCAAAGAAAGCATGACGTATGGGGAATATCTGCATCTGGACCAATTGCTGAACGCACAAGGCGGGGTCAGCGGACATCACGATGAAACCCTATTCATCATCATCCATCAAGTGTCGGAACTATGGATGAAGCTGATTTTGCATGAATTGACCTCGGCAATCGACCATATCGGCAATGATGATCTCCAGCCGGCCTTCAAGCAATTGGCGCGCGTTTCGAAAATCCAATCCCAGATCATCCAAGGCTGGGACGTGCTCGCAACGATGACGCCAGCAGAATACATGGAATTCCGCGGAGATCTTGGAAATGCCAGCGGTTTTCAGTCGTATCAATACCGGATGATTGAATTTGCCTTGGGCTATAAAACACAGCATGTGTTGAAAATCTACGAAAAAGATGATGCGCTGCATCAAACGCTGCTGGAAGCTTTCGGCAAACCCGGCCTTTATGACGCGGCTATCCAGAAACTGGCACGAAGCGGTTTCCATATCAATCCTGATGTCTTGAACCGTGACGTTACGAAAGTCTATGAATCGGATGAAAGCGTCAGAGAGGCGTGGAAAACGGTTTACCGCGATGTGGAAACGCATTGGGAATTATACCAATTGGCTGAAAAACTCGTCGATATCGAAGACTGGCTTCAGCAATGGCGCTTCCGCCACATGAAAACAGTGGAACGCATCATCGGTTTTAAACAAGGTACAGGCGGCTCGTCAGGAGTCAACTACCTGAAGAAAGTGCTCGACCAATACTTCTTCCCGGAACTATGGGAAATTCGGACGGAAATTTAGGAGGCCACGTGATGAAGATTTTTGCACATAGAGGAAGTTCCGGAACACATCCGGAAAACACGCTGGCTGCTTTTAAAGCAGCTGCGGCATTGCCTATCGACGGTGTAGAAATCGATGTGCATTTGACTAAAGATGGGGAGATTGCTGTCATCCATGATGAAAGAATCAATCGGACAACTGACGGCAAAGGCTATGTGAAAGACATGACAATGGACGAATTGCAGGAATACGATGCGGGTTCTTGGTTCTCGGAAGAGTGGAGCGGCGAACGCATCCCGACACTTGATGAGGTATTTGAAATTTTCGAAGACACGCCTCATCGACTGAATATCGAGATCAAATCGGATGTTTTTCCATACGATACGCTCGTAGATAAAGTCATCAACCTTGCCAACAAGCGGGGGCTGATGGACAGGCTGCTGCTGTCTTCGTTCAACCACGAAGACGTCCTCCATATTTGCCGTGAAACGGAAGTGAAGTCGGCAATACTGACTTCCCAGATTTACGTGGATGTTTACGATTATGCCCGGGTCATCGGAACCAAACAAATCCATGTCTCGCTGCCGGCTGCATTCCGGAAAATGACGAGCGATGCTTTAAGAAAAGGGTCGATTGTCTACGTGTATACCGTCAATACCATTGAATACGCCGAACAATTGCAGCAAATCGGCATTCATGGCATTTTCACGGATTACCCGGAACGTATGCTTGAAAAGTTGAAATGATATCAAAAACAGGACCCGGTGCAAACTGCGCCGGGTCCTTTCATGTTGTCGAGAAACTTAGATGTTGGTTATGCATTTCGCTTCAGGCGGACGCGTTCCGCGGGCACGGCTTCAGCCGCTTCCCTCGCTCTGCTCAGTCCAGGGTCTTCAGCTCGTGCTGTCCCCGCTGGAGTCGCCGCCTTCCGCTTCATTCAAAGGTATTTCTAAATAGAGAGTCATTTCTTTTACTGAAGAACACAAAAGATATACTTTTTGCAGTTTCTTTCCTGTTCTCTAGATATGGAGCAAAACAGCGGAGACGCCTGCGGGAAAGCGAGACAGCCGAGACCCCGCAGGGAGCGCAGCGACTGAGGAGACTTGGTGCTCGCCCGCGGCAAGCGGAGCTGTTTTGCGGAATATCGACTCCATCAGAAAAATGATTTACCTTTCTCAACAAAAACAGGACCCGGTGCAAACTGCGCCGGGTCCTGTTTTTATTGTTCATATTGGGTACTTTGTGCATGCAGGCTTCACCATTTCGCGAAATGCTCCTCGACCGCTCCGAGGATTTGGGAGATTTTCAATTTCCGGCCGTCAGGGTAACGGACATAGCCATTGAAATAGCCGATCAATTGATGGATTTCTGACTTTACCAGCTTCAAGTCTGTTTTCGATTCGCGCTCGAAAAACGGCGTGAAAGTCAGTTTAACGTCATCTGAAAACTTGCTCTGGATAAACCAGGGCTCTTTGTAATTCTCGCTATTGTAATGGAAAAGGACGTCTTCGTGCAGTTTCGTCATCTTGCCATCGACAAAAAAAGCGTTTTCGGTCATGCCGGTGCCATCTGTCCATTTGCCCCCAAAATTCAAGCCGATGGTTTTGCCGTCAGAGCGCTGCGAAGCAACCCCCCAATTCCACGAGGACTCCCGCGGCCAGATGCCTCTGCCGTAATCGAGGACTGCAAAACTGTCACCCGGATCCATTTTATAGGTCCGGTTGCCAAGCTTGACCGAACCGGCAGCAGGAAGGGACAGGTGCTTGCCTGTGAATTGGAAAGTCTGGCGGTTCCAAGGGATCACTACATTAAGTGAATCGTGGTTTTCGGGGTGGCGGATTCGCAATGAAGCTTCCAGCGGCTCTCCATCGAAGTCTTCCACTTCTACTGAAATGCAGGTTTCATTTTGCTCATATTCAAACTTTATATTCATCTCTTCATGGCGGAAGTGGCTGGTATCAAGAACTTTATTGGGCAATTTAATTTGGCGGGTGAAGGGCATAATGACAGTTTTCTCATAAAAACGCTGCGTTTCGTAATTCAGGAAATAGACAAAGCACACCGTCGAGTAATCCAAATGGCAGATCGTCGCTGAAAACATCACTTCTTCACCGAAAACACACCAGTAATTCCATTTTTTCTTGCGCATGAAATTGCCACGGAGATTGCTGACTACCAGTGGCTGGCGTGCAAAACCTATCGCATTCGGATTTAATTGTCCTTTTGCATCACATAGCATGACATGTTCCGTAATTTCACGTTCCATATGTTGCATTGAATCCACCTCACCTTCAGCGATCATTGTAAATGGTAATTCCATTGTAGCAGAATTTTCACAAAATAGCCGTCGGTAAGGTGGAAAAAAGCCCCAGACATTTTTCATGCCCGGGGCTTTCAATTAGTTCTGTGGCGGCTTTCTCCAAAGCAGGGCGATGGTTCCCTCGCCTGCATGCACTGCAAGCGATGAGCTTAGGTCTCCGACTAGGATTTTGGCTCCGGGCACAATTTTCAGGATGTCCTGTTTCAGGCTTTCGGCTTCGTCCAGCACATTGCCGTGCATGATCTGGAACGTGTCGGTGCCGTATTTTTCATGGTCTTCTTTTACACGGTCCAGCAGATATTGGACCGCTTTTTTATGGGAGCGGACTTTGTCGATCGGCACCAATTCGCCTTCCGCGCTCAATTGGACGATCGGCTTCACTTTCAGCAGGCTGCCGATATAATACTGGGCTCCGCTCATGCGGCCGCCTTTGTATAATTGGGACAGGTTGCCGATCAAAATGTAATTGCGCAGGTCATGTACCTCTTTTTGCAGGCGCTCGGCAATTTCCTCAGCCTCCATGCCTTGCTTCTGCAACACAAGGCCGCGGTCAATCAAACCGGACAAGCCATAAGACAATGCCAGCGAGTCGATTGCATAGACTTTAAAGCTGGTCATTTCAGCAGCCGCCGTAGACGATGCAATCGTGCCGCTCAATTTAGCAGAAGCGTGGACGGCAATTGCGCATTCGTATTCTTCTTTCAGCTTTTCATAGAGTTCGGCGAATTTGCCGGCAGAAGGCTGGGATGTCTTGGGAAATTCAGCAGAGCTTTTAATGCGCGCATACAATTCTTTATTCGTTAAATCGACGCCATCGTCTATGAATTCTTCTTGGCCGAAATGGATGTTCAATGGCACCATATATACGTCAGGATGGGCTTTGAATTCTTCGGTGACAAATCCTGTCGAGTCAAGGATCCAGGCAATAGGTTTTTTCATGTGTCATAACATCCTATCATTAAAGTTTTTTGAATAAATAAACTATAACATGAATAGCTTTAAGGACATAGTACTATCTTGGAATCGAGTGAATACGCGGTTTTAGGTAGATTCTAATATTAGTGAATGGATAGTATTTATTGTTTATTGAATCTGATTCGGAATGATTCTTTAATATCCGGAACGTGCTTAATGAGAATCAGTGCCATGGCAGCCAGCAGCGGCCAGAACTCGGGAAACTCGCCGAACCAGAACATCGAGACGGCATACGCAAGAAAACTGAACAGCATGGTCAGGGTTGCGCTCTTGACGAACGGCAAAAAAGCAGCGAACACTGCAGCCATCACGAGGAATAAAGACGGTGTTAAGATCAGCGCAGCGCCGATAAATGAAGCGATGCCTTTGCCGCCGCGGCCTTTTAGCCAGACAGGGAAGAGATGTCCGCAGATGGCTGAGAGCGCGCCAACTGCAATTATCCAGGTTTGGAAATCGAAATAATGGCCAAGCCAGATGACGATGCCGACTTTAGCCGCATCGCCAAAGAATGTCAGGAAAAAAGCAGTTTTGCCGATAACAGCACCTGCATTGCGTGCGCCCAGGTTGCCGCTGAGTTCGTTTCGCAAGTCAACCCCTCTCCACTTGCCGACCCACCAGGCTGTCAGAATATTTCCGATTAAATACGATGCAATCCAATAAATGGCCATTTTTACCTCCGGGAAAAGATAATTGATTCAAAAAAGGCAAAGTCAAAAAAATGGCCTTCCTGTTCATAAGGAAGGCCATGGTTTGATCTTACAGTTTTGCAGCTTCGAATAAGTAATCGCTGATGACGCGAAGACCTTTGTCGAAGTTTTCAAGATGGAAATGTTCGTTTGGCGCATGGAAGTTTTCAGATGATAAGCCGAAGCCCATCAAAACGACCGGCAAGCCCATGACTTGGTCGAATACGGCAACAATCGGCACGGATCCGCCCATGCGCGTAAAAGCGGTTTTGACGTTATAGACCCTTTCGTACGAACGGCCTGCGGCTTGGATTGCCGGGTGGTCGTAAGGCGTCAGGAATGGCTGGCCTTTATCGAATTCTGAAATGTTCACAGTGACGCCCGCTGGTTTATGCGCTTCGACGTGCGCACGCAATTTGGCGACAATGTCATCCGGATCCTGGTTGGGTACAAGGCGGCAAGTGATTTTAGAACTTGCTTCGGCAGGCAGCACGGTTTTAATCCCCTCGCCGGAGAAGCCGCCAGTGATGCCGTTGATTTCGAGCGTTGGACGGATCCAAGTGCGCTCGATGAACGAATAGCCTTTTTCACCGAAATCTTCTGTGATGCCCAGGTCTTTCTTTTCCTGCTCCAAATCGAATTCAAGAGCGGCGAATTCAGCGCGTTCTTTGTCAGAAACTTCAAGAACATCGTCATAGAAGCCTTCGACTTGAATGACGCCTTCTTTATCGCGGAACGACTGCAGGATTTCAACAATGGCATGCAGCGGATTCTGTACAGCCCCGCCGTAAAGACCGGAATGCAAATCGCCTTTTGGCCCTTTGACATCAATCTGGATGCCGGCAAGCCCGCGCAGTCCGTAGCATACAGCCGGACGCCCCGGACCTTGCATGCCTGTATCGGAAATGACGATCAAGTCGGCTTTCAATTGCTCCAGGTTCTGTTCCGCATATTTCGGGAGATTCGGGCTGCCGATTTCCTCTTCGCCTTCGACGATGAATTTGATGTTCACCGGCAATTCGCCATTCAGTTTGAGCAAGGCTTCGACCGCTTTTACGTGCATGAACGTTTGGCCTTTGTCATCGCTGGCACCGCGTGCGTATAATTTATTGTCCCGAACATGCGGGTCGAATGGCGGCGTTTCCCACAGGTTCAATGGATCCACAGGCTGCACGTCGTAATGGCCGTATACAAGAACAGTCGGTTTTCCTTCCGCATGGAGCCAGTCGGCGTAAACGACAGGATGGCCATCGGTTTCGAAGATTTCCGCGTTTTCAAGACCTGCTTCCTGTATCGACGTTTTCAGCCATTCCGCCCCTTTGCGGACATCGTCTTTGTGCTCTGACAGTGAGCTGACAGAAGGAATGCGCAAAAATGCTTTCAATTCTTCAAGATGCTGTTCTCGGTAATCTTTAAAATATTGATCAATCTGCTTTGCGTTCATATGATCCCTCTATTCCATAAATTTTAATTATGGAAAAATTATAACATACAAGATATGGTTTTCGACATTTGGAAAATGGCTGTGATATAATTGTTGCTACGGAAATAGCTCGTTTAAAAAATGTGTTTTAAGGCACTGGAGGAAATAAATTTGTTTATTGCATTGGGATTATTTTTGGCGATGTCGTTCTTCTTCTCGGGAAGCGAAACGGCTTTGACAGCTGTAAATAGGATGAAGGTCCATCTTCGCGCGGAGCAGGGTGATGTGAGATCACAAAAGCTGCAAAAATTGATCGCGAAGCCGGACCGTATGATCACTACATTATTAATCGGAAATAACATTGCCAATATTATGCTGCCGACGTTAGTGACGACAATCGCTTTGACAAGAGGGTGGGAAGTCGGAATTGCGACGGCTATTTTGACCTTGGTGCTGATCATCTTCGGAGAAGTCTTGCCGAAGACAATTGCGGCCACTTTCTCGGATAAAGTCGCATACTTGGTGTTCCCGGTTATTTCTTTTCTCGTTGTCATTTTCAAGCCGCTGACATGGATTTTGGCGCAATTCACGAATATCTTTATCCGCATCATTTCAAAAGGCACCGTTAAAGAAGCGACGATGACCAAAGAGGAATTGCGGACAATGGTCGACATCGCTTCGACGGAAGGAACGTTTGAAGAAGATGAATCCGAGCGCATCAAAGGTGTGCTTGATTTTCCGCATAAGGACGTTTCAGACGTCATGTCAACCCACCGTACGGATACGGTAGGCATCCCGCTCGATTCGACGTATGAAGAAGTGCGTGATTTAATTTTGGATTCCTCGTATACGCGCTATCCGGTCTACGAAGAAAGCCTCGACAATATCGTCGGCTTGTTTTTATCAAAGAAATTGATCGAATGGTCAATGAACCCGAACCTGACGCTGGCAGAGTTGATGGATGATAATCCGTTATTCGTTGTTCAGTCGGTCAGTGTGGAAAAAGTCTTTAAAATGATGATGGCGAAGAAAAAGCACATGGCTGTCATTCTTGATGAATATGGCGGCACACTCGGCATCGTCACTCACGAAGACATCATCGAAGAAATGATCGGACAGGACATTGAAGATGAAACGGACGAAGAAGAAGACGAACTGGTCTTTGAAATGACCGACACTCAGCTGACGTGCCACGGGCGCCTCGAAATCGAAGACGTCAATGAAATGTTCCATGTCGAAGTGCCGAATGACCACGATACGATTGCCGGTTTTGTCATGCAGCAGCTCGGGCATGTACCGGAAGAAGGCGAAGAGTTTACGTATGAAAACCTTCACGTCAAAATTAATGAAATGGACCGCAACCGCATCATGCGTTTGACGATTACAAAAAACGTTGATGAAGAATTAGTGGCCAATTCACTATAAAGCTAGCTGAGAACCCCCGGGCGAATCCGATAATTCGCCGAGGGGTTCTTTTCTATTGCCTGAAAATAGGGATTCACTGGGATTTATAGACGAAGAAAGCCCGATTTTCAAGTTAATCGCCGATATATTGTTTATCGTTGATTTCTAAAGGTAAAGGATATAAGAGCTAAGTTTAACGTGCGGCTGGAATGTCTTTAAAACGGAAGGAGAATAGGATGAAGAAAAGTTTAAAAATTGCAAGTGCATTTATCGGAATTGTGGTCGGCGCAGGTTTTGCCTCCGGCCAGGAAATTCTGCAGTATTACACCAGCTTCGGTTATTGGGGACTGGCAGGGGTAGCACTGGCAGCTGTATTATTCGGCTACCTGGGGAAGGTTCTGACGGGGCTCGGAAGCAGGCTGCAAACAGTCTCCCATGAGGAAGTCGTTTACAAAATCGGCGGCAAAGTGCTTGGACGGATCATCGATTACACCCTGATCCTCACATTATTCGGCATTTTAGTCGTCATGATTGCGGGAGCGGGTTCAATATTCTCCCAGCAATTCGGTTTGGCTCCGGCATTTGGCCGGGCAGTAATGACGGTGATCGTCATCCTGACCATCATGTTGAATGTTAAAAAAGTCATTACAATCATCGGCAGTGTCACGCCATTCCTTATTTTGATGGTTGTCGGGATAGCGGCGTACAGTTTGCTGACGATGGATGCCAGCTTTACTGAACTCGATCCGGTCGCGAAAGAGCAATTATCAGCAGCACCGAATTGGTTCATGTCGGCGATCAATTACGTTTCGTTGTCGATCGCATTGACGACTTCCATGGCACTGGTCATGGGCGGTGCGGAAAAAGATTCTAAAATTGCTGCCCGCGGCGGCATGATCGGTGGAATCGTTTTCGGCGTATTGATTTTGCTGAGCTATTTGGCTATTTTCTCGAAAGTGGATATTGTGGGCGGTTCTGATTTGCCGATGCTGCGCTTGGCAGACAATATTTCACCATTTCTGGGCATTGTCATGGCCATCGTCATTTTCGCCATGATTTACAACACAGCGGTCAGTTTGCTGCTGTCGTTTTCCGCGCGATTCACTGAAATGGGCACGAAACGCTTCAGAATTTTCGTGATTGTTTCAGGGATCATCGCGTTCGGTTTAAGCTTTGTCGGCTTTACGCAATTGGTCAACTGGTTCTATCCGGTTGTCGGCTATCTGGGATTGCTCCTTGTAGGTGCATTGATATTGGCAGATATCCGCAAAGTTGGGAAAGAAAAATAATCGTTTTAAATGAAAGAGAGAAAGCAGCGCTGCTGGCAACCCGGGATTCGGGATGTCTGAGGCGCTGCTTTTTTCCGGTTGTGTTGGCATCTGCACTTTTCTAATTGTCCAGTTCCGATGCCCAGCCCCTCGAGGTCGCTTCGGACTGGAGGTGAATGGCAAAAAGCGCCATTCATCCCCAGTCCTCCAGCGCTTGTCGGGGCTTGCGTGGGCATCTGCACTTTTCTTCATTACATAAATGTAAGTGAAATGAAAGTGAATGCGATAGAGGGAAAGGTTGCGGTGCGGCACAATAAGCTTAACAAGAAAAAACAGGAACCGGTAAGTAAACGGATGGAGGAAACGATCATGGAAAATGTTTATGTGGAATACAATCGCTATATCTATCATTTATGCCTGAAATTAACGCGCAATAAAGCTGAGGCGGAAGATTTGATGCAAGAGGTGTGGCTGAAAGTCGTGCGCTATGAATCATCGATTAAAGATGTCGACCACGTAAAAGCTTGGCTCACGACAATCTGTATGAACACTTTCCGTGACCGTTACCGCAAAAATGTGCGCCGCAGCAAGCATATGGTCCAACAGCCGGAAGGGCTAGACGTCTCCTTGCTGGATCTGATTCCATCTGACTCAGCAGGCACAGCGGAACTATTGGAACAACAGGATGTTTCCGACATGATCCGCGGCAAGATATCAGAATTGGATTCGATTTACCGCACAACCATTCTTTACTTCTATGTACATCAATTATCGCTGATTGAAATCGCGGAAACGATGAAAGTGTCGATCGGCACAGTTAAATCCCGTTTGTTCCGCGGCAAACAGCGCCTGAAAGATATGCTGATGGAAGACGCCCGCACACGCGAATACGTCGTTACAGCTTAATGCCGGATTTTCAAAACCCACCTTCCGACAGGTGGGTTTTTTTTCCATAAAATTAATGCATTGTTTCTACATCTTCTTGCTATAATGAAGGAGAGGGGGAACGAATTTATGCGTAAAAAAGTCAAAGGGTGGAGCAAGCGCAGAAGAATTGTCTACGCGACTGCAGGGATATTGGCATTAATGTATATAAGCGTCATCATTTGGCATACATATAAGCCTTTGCCTGAAGGGATTTCGTATGAAGGCGAATTGCGCAATCTAGAGAACGTGGAAATGCTGTATGACCTATCATTTGCACAGGATAAAGAAGGCACCCAAACCGAATATCATTTGGAGATATTCGATGAAATTTTTACGATGATTGATGAAGCGGAAGAATTTATCGTAATCGACCTTTTTTTGTTTGATAATTACAACGACCAGAAAATAGAGTTTCCGGCCGTATCGGAATTGCTGACAGAGCATTTATTGAAAAAGAAAGAAGAAAATCCGGATATGCCGATTTATTTTATCAGCGATCCATTGAACATAGGATACGGCTCTTATCAAAACCAGTTTTTTGATACGATGGACAAGGCGGGAATCGAAATCATCATCACGGATTTGGATAAACTGCGCGACTCGATGCCGCTGTATTCAGGCTTTTACCGTGTGATTTTTCAGTGGTTCGATACGGGCGGCCGCGGCTGGGTTCCGAATGGCATGTCCAGTGACGCACCGGATTTATCCATTGCCTCTTATTTAACGATGCTGAACATCAAAGCCAATCACCGGAAAGTGGTCATTACGGAAAAAGAAGCAATCGTCAGCTCGGCAAATCCCCATAACGCCAGCGGCCTCCATGGCAATATGGCGTTTAAAGTAAGCGGAGAAATCATCAATGACCTGCTTGAAGCGGAAGAAGCCGTTTCGAAGTTTTCCGGTGGTCCGGAGTTTCCAAGAATCGATGCGGACGAACAAACAGGGGAGTACCAGGCGCAGTATTTGACGGAAAAGAAAATCCAGAATGGCCTTCTCGCGGATATCGAAAAAGCACAGGACGGGGATGCCATCTGGCTTGGCATGTTCTATATCGCACAAGCGGAAGTGGTTGATGCTTTGGAAGCAGCTGCGAAGAGAGGCGTCGAGGTCAGAATGATCCTTGACCCGAACGAAAATGCCTTCGGCACGGAAAAAACCGGCCTTCCGAACCGGCCTGTGGTCAATGAAATTCTGGAGAATTCCGGCAATAAAGTGAAAGTGCGCTGGTATAACGCAGTTGTCGGCCAATATCACACGAAAACTTTGATGGTCAAAACAGCGGAAGAAACCTATATCTACGGCGGTTCGGCAAATTATACCGAACGGACATTGGATAATTACAATTTGGAAAGCGATATCCGCATCATCGCTCCGAACGACAGCGAGCTGACAGAAAATGTGGATAGCTATTTCAATATGCTGTGGGACAATGAAGGGGCAATGTACACCCTCGAGGTTGAAGAATACCAGGATGACTTCACTTTCTGGCAGCGCGGCATCTACGCTTTCCAGAAAATATTCAAACTGACGACTTATTGAGTTCGGTACGCAGAAGCATTTCTGCGAATAAAACAAAAAGAAGCTCCGAGAAAAAATCTCGGGGCTTCTTTATATTTTGGTGCTTAGATTGATTGTTTTCCGGCTTCGATCCATTCTTCGACGTTCCAGACTTTCGTCGCCAATCCTTCATAGAATTCAGGTTCGTGGCTGACCAGGACGATCGTGCCTTTGTACGCCTGCATAGCACGCTTCAATTCGGCTTTGGCGTCGATGTCCAAATGGTTTGTCGGTTCATCGAAAATGAGCCAATTGCTTTCTTCCATCATCAATTTGCACAAACGGACTTTCGCTTGTTCGCCACCGCTCAATTGCGTCATCGAACGGGAGATGTGCTCATTTTTCAAACCTGTGCGGGCCAAAGCTCCGCGCACTTGGCCTTGTTCCATGCTCGGGTAAGCAGACCAGATTTCATCAAGCGGTGTATGGCTTGGAGCTTTGACTTCCTGCTCGAAATAGCTTGGCGTCAAGTATTCGCCGCGGATGACGTCGCCGTCAAGCGGTTTGATCTTGCCGAGCATCGTTTTCAGCAGCGTCGATTTCCCGACGCCGTTCATGCCGACCAAAGCGATTTTCTCGCCGCGTTCAATCATGAATGTCAACGGCGGCAATAGCGCTTTGTCGTAGCCGATCGTCAAAGCTTCCGCTTCGACGACGTAACGGCTTGGGCTGCGTGTTTCTTTAAACGAAAATTGCGGTTTTGCCGCAACTTCCGGCTTGTCGATGCGATCGATGCGGTCCAATTGCTTCTGGCGGGATTTTGCACGCCCGGCAGATGACGCACGCGCTTTGTTCTTAGCTATGAACGTCTCGGTTTTCTTGATCATGTCGGCTTGTTTTTCATAAGCGTCCATATGCTGCTTTTTCGCAAGTTCCGCAAGTTCGATGAATTTCTCGTAAGTCGCTGTATAGCGCGACAGGCGCGAGAATTCCAAGTGGAAAATGACGTCTGTGACGCTGCTCATGAATTCCGTATCATGCGAGATCAACAAGAACGCGTGCGGATAGTTTTTCAAATAATTGACGAGCCATTGAATATGCTCTTCGTCCAAATAGTTGGTCGGCTCATCCAGCAGCAATACTTTCGGCTTTTCCAACAGCAATTTCGCCAGCAGCAATTTCGTACGCTGCCCACCTGAAAGAGCTTCGACAGGGCGTTCCAGTCCGATAGCGTCGAGGCCAAGGCCGCGTGCAATTTCTTCGATTTTCACGTCAAGCGTGTAAAAATCGCCGGCATCCAAAGCATCCTGCACTTCCGCCATCTCTTCCAATAATTCTTCAAGGTTCGCATCAGGGTCGCCCATTTGCATGGCGATGTCGTTCAATTCCGCTTCTTTAATGTACAAAGGCTTGAATGCATCCTGCATCGTTTCGCGGATTGTGCGCCCCGGCGTCAATTGTGTATGCTGATCCAAATAGCCGTAATGCGTTCTCGGCTGCCATTCGACACGGCCTTCATCGTGGATGATCTTGCCCGTCAAAATATTCATCATTGTCGATTTGCCGACGCCATTCGCGCCGACCAGGCCGACGTGTTCGCCTTCAACCAAGCGGAACGACACTTCGTTGAACAAGGTGCGGTCACCGAATGTGTGACTAAGGTTTTCTACTGTTAATAAAGCCATTTAATAAATTCCTCCATTTTTTAACGCTATTAAGGTGTTTCTATATTCTTTGAATGCGGATGTGCCGAAAAAATCCAGTTGCGCCGAATCCGGCACAGGCGCTTGGCAAAGGCACCGGCATAAAAGATGTCAAAAAAAAATCGCGGTCTACAATTCCGCGAGTTGTTTGTTCAATTCCGCAAGGTTTTGTTCCATTTTCGCTAAACGCTGTTCCGCTTTTTCCACCATTTGATGATGTCCGGTCGTCTCCAGCTTCTCTATGTCGCCTTGGTGGCGCACATAATCCATCTTCAGTTCAGCGATTGCATATTCCAATTCTTCTCTAGTCAAAGAAATCCACCCTTAGTTTTTCCTTATTGTATCACAAATCCACAAAATTTAAATCCTTAAGCATCGGGCTTGTGCTTTCAAAAATTGGGGTATAACCGATATAATAGGCAATACTTCAGAAAGGGGGCCGCATGACATTAATAGTTTATTGTTCGATTTAATGCTGATCATTTTTCTGGGAGTGATTTCCCAATGGATTGCCTGGCGTTTGCAGCTGCCGGCAATTGTCCTAATGTCGATCGCTGGCCTCTTAGCAGGGCCGCTGCTCGGCATCATCAGCCCGGCCACAAGCTTTGGCGACTTATTCAATCCATTTATTTCATTGGCGGTAGCCATTATCCTGTTTGAAGGCAGTTTGAACCTGAACTTCAAAGAAATAAGGGGATTCAGTAAGCCGGTAGGGCGGATTGTATCCATCGGCGCGTTGATCGCCTGGATTGCAGGATCGCTTGCCGCCCATTATATGGCGGGCTTGTCGTGGGCGGTGGCGTTTGTCATCGGCGGATTGTTCATTGTCACAGGCCCGACAGTGATTTTGCCGATGCTCCGGCAGGCGAAGCTGAACGCACGGCCAGCTGCCATCCTGAAATGGGAAGGCATTGTTGTCGATCCGTTCGGCGCCTTGCTGGCATTATTCGCTTTCCAATTCGTGTTGTTCGCAATCGGCGACGAAACCGCTGCGGCATTCGGCCTATTTTTCCTGGCCTCGTTGTTTGCGGTCATTCTTGGGGTCGGCGCCGGATTCGGCATGGGCAGGATGTTCGAAAAAGGGCAAGTGCCCGAATTTCTCAAATCGCCAATGGTCTTTGGCGTTGTGCTGCTGACATTCGTCGTCTCAGATTTGATCATGCACGAAACCGGCTTGCTCGCGGTCACGGCGATGGGGATGACAATGGCCAATATGAATATCACGTCCATCAATGACATGCGCCACTTCAAAGAAAACATCTCGGTGCTGCTCATCTCGAGCATCTTCGTCATGCTAACGGCGTCGCTCAGCCTCGACGTGCTGCTGGAAATCTTTAATTGGCGCATCATCGCATTCGTCTTGACGACGCTGTTCATCGTGCGGCCGCTGTCGATTTGGCTGTCGACGATCGGCACCGATCTGAGCTGGCAGGAGAAAACCTTGATCGGCTGGATTGCACCCCGCGGCATTGTCGCGTTGACGGTGTCGGGCTATTTCGCCAGCACCTTATTGGATGCGGGGTTCGAAGATGCGGAACTATTGACCGCGTTGACATTTGCGCTGGTGTTTTCGACCGTTGTCGCGCACGGTTTCACGATTGGCTGGCTCGGGCGCAAACTGGGGCTCGCTTCATCTGAAGCGCCAGGCGTGCTCATAGTCGGAGGCAGCCGCTTCACCATTAGCCTCGGCAAGGTATTGAAGGAAATGAATCAAAAAGTGCTCATCATGGATCCATCATGGGGCCGGCTGCAGCAGGCGCGCCAAGCGGAATTGCCGAATTTCACTGGTGAAATCCTGTCTGAACACACTGATTACGAAGTCGATTTGACGCCATATGAAATGATGGTCGTCGCGACCGAGACGGATTCGTATAACGCGCTGGTCGTCAATAATTACGTTCCGGAGATGGGACGGTTGAACCTTTACCAAACCGCTATCCACACGGGCGACCCGGCTGATTTCCATGCATCGTTGAGCGGCCGGACACTGTTCGGCAACGACTGGAATATCCATGAACTCGACTGGAAAGCTGAACAGGGATATGCGATGCGCAAAACGCAAATCACTGGCCAGTTCACGTACGAAGAATTCAAGGAACGGTCTATTGAAGGCACGATTCCGCTGTTCATCAAGCGCGCGCAAGGCAAACTTGAATTCATTACCGCGGATTCTGAACTCGAGCCGAAAGAAGGCGATACCCTAGTCAGCTTTTCACCGCCAGAGCATCAGGAAATCCGTGTCCAAGGCAAACTGGAATCGAATCGCAGCCGCATCGAATCTCAGTCTAAAGAATGAAATCTACTGTCTGAAAGTTTTTAGATGCGTATAATGAAACCGGGTTTGCTATCATGAAGTGAGGGTTACGAGAAGGGCGGCGCGGCCGCCTGTCATATACGTATTTGAGGAGGATTCAACGATGAAAATTTTATTGGTGGACGGAACGATTATTGGAAGAAAAACAGGGGCAATCCTGGAACAGGTGAAATTGTATATCGAGGAGACCAATCCCGAATTGACGTTGGAAATCATGAATCTCAGTGATTTCGAGCATCAATTCGTCGATGGCCGCCCGCTTGGCGATTACAACGAAGACATGCGCGAAATGGTGCGCCGTTTCACGGAAGCGGACGGCTACATCATCGCGACGCCGATTTTCCAGGGCTCGATTCCAGGCGTCTTGAAAAACGCATTCGATATGCTGCATCCGCGCACAATGCGCTACAAGCCGGTATCGATTGTCGCAAACGGCGGCACATACCAACACCACCTGGTCATCGAGAACCAGCTGAAGCCGATACTCGATTATTTCCGCTGCCTCGTGACGCCGAACTACGTCTACACGCACACGAGCCATTTCGACGAAACCAACTCCATCATCAATGAAGACGTGCATGACCGTCTGCGCGAGTTGGCGCGTGTATTCGCAGAATACGCGAAGATGAGCACTCATTTATCAAAGGAAACGATCGATAATCCATAAGCAAATTGAAAAAACCTCCTGTGGGAGGTTTTTTTTGTTGGATACGCTCTATAAGGG